>DASVRY010000591.1:0-7065 GCA_036388395.1 Chthoniobacteraceae bacterium | reverse complement strand
GGTGCCGGTTCCGGTCGTGGTCGTGACGTGATCGCGATGGTCGCGGTTCTTTCGCATCAAGCCGGCGAGGCCGAGCAAGCCGAGCAGACCGATCCAGCCGAGGTCCGTGTCATTGTCATCATCACGCGCTGGCGCAGTCTGGCCACTGGTGGTGGCGGTGTCTGCAGTCGCGGTGTCGCGATTGGCCTGCGCATGCAGTTCAGTCGGGAGGACCGTTGCTGCGAGGCAGAGGGCCAACAGGCCGTTCCGAGTGTTGGTGAATAGGGTTTTCATCGCTGGTATATCGACGCTGATATCTAAGGAGCGTGCCCTAGTTGCTGGTCAGGGACCTCCGGCCGTGGCGCATGTTGGCGTAGGATCTTTTGGGGATCGGTGCTCCGGCTACGCAGCGAACTTCCCTGCTTCGAGGAACGAAAGCTTACGCAAACCTGGGAAGACACCCGCCATACAGAGTCTCCCGCACGAATCTACGGAGTAGCCCTGCGTAACAGCGGCTTGGGCTTTGCTTTGATCAATCTTGCGAAACGCGCCTGCTCCGATGAACTCACCAACTGCCACCGTCCTTGATCCTGTTCTGCGTAGTCGGCTCGTTCGAGTGCTACTTCTCCTCCTCTGCATCGTGCCGCTGGCCGCCGCTGCGCAGACTCCGTTCGCGACGAACATCGTTCCGACACTTACTTTCACCGACTCCCACCTCGAGGTACCGCTGGAGATTCCCGACGATCCGGGCGTTTTCGATCTCTACGAAAAGGGGGACGCTACCGTCTTGGCCGAGCTCTCGATGGCTGGCGTGGACCTCGCCACGATCGATGCTGAGACGATTTTCGCGCTGCAGCTTGGCTATATCGAGCTGAGCTTGCCGCTGAGCAGCGACCCAACGTATACCGCCGGCAAGACGTCTGCGAGCCTCCCTGTAATCGGGACCAATCCTGACACTCTGGCGCCGACACGCGTCGGCACCGTGAACCTCACCTGGAACAGTGAGCGGCTAACCGTCTCGATCGCGATTACCGACTTCAACGCGGACTTCCAAATCGCCGCGGTGGACGAGGCTTACACCGAAGGCAACATCAACGATGAGACCAGTGTCACTTTGCAATTCGCCGGACGTATCCTGCAAGAGCGCGTCGTCTACTATCAAGGCACGGGATCGATCTACGCGGTGACCGTCGGCAAAGGGGAAAACCGGGAGCGCTACACGGATCTTGCAAAAGTAGATGTCAGTGGTGGGATCGATTCCACGCTCCCGACGGTTAGCATCAGCGAGCCCGGATCAGGCGTGGGCTCCACGCTCTCACCGAGCATCACGGTGAGCGGAAAGGCCGGCGACAATCGCGGGCTCTTCAAAGTCCTCGTGCAGGTCAATGGCGGGGCTTTCACCGAAGCCGTACTGCAGCCTAGTGGCGACTGGAGTCTGGCCGGCGTGCCACTTCAGCAGGGCGAAAATACAGTCGTTGCGAAGGTAGTTGATCTCGGCGGAAACGAGCAGCTCAGTGAACCACGATGGATCCGCTACGTGATCCTCACGCAGCTCAGCTTCAATGGTGCCGGAACAGGATCCGGGCGCATCACGAGCCGCTCTTTCACCCTCTCCTACGAGCCGGACGACTTGGCCACCACTTACGAAGACACGGTGGAGGTCGGCTCTCTCTTCACCGTCACGGCGAAACCGGCAGCAGGCGAACTCTTCAGCGGCTGGACCTCCAACTTCCCACTCTCACCGGCCCAAGCCGCGTCTCCTGACCTCATTTTCACCGTCCAGGAGAATCAGACAATCACCGCGACTTTCACGGCGAACCCATTCGCGGTCGCTGGGGCAGTCGGGCGTTACACGGCGCTCGTGCAGTCAGATGATGCCGCAGACCGCGGCACCCTCACCGGCGTGCTCACCAAAACCGGGGCATTCTCCGGAACGATCCGGGTCGGGAAGCTCACTTTGCCGCTCAAGACGCAATTCAACGCGCAGGGCCAGCTCGACGCGCCGGTGACGATTCAGAAAAACGGGCGGACCTACACGCTTACCCTCGATCTGGACCTAACCGAAAATGGCGCGCGTTTGCTCACTGGCACGATCTCGGGAGGCGGGGTCACCGGGACAGTCACCGGGGAACGCACCCAATTTGCAAAGAAGGGGCCAAAGTCGCCACACACGGGCAGCTACACCTTGCTCTTCGTGCGGAACGAGGACGCAAACACCGATGATTACCCCTTCGGAGTCGGCTATGCCCGCGCGAAGGTCAGCAAAAGAGGCGCGGTGAAGTTCGTCGGTCGGCTTGGAGACGGGACGGCGGTCAGCTCGAGTTCGTATATCGCCGCGACAGGCTTCTGGCCGTTCTTTGCGCAGGCTTACGGCAACGGCGGTTCGATAAGCGGGGTGCTCCAGTTCGACCTTCAGGCGGAGTCGATCCAGGTCACCGGGAGCCTCGATTGGGTGAAGCCGGCGCGCGCAAGTGACACCCTTTATCCACAAGGCTTCTCAGGAGTCAGCGATGTCATCGGCACACGCGCCGGCGCACAACCAGCCGGCGCCCGCATGCTGGTTCTGAATGCGCCTGAGCTTGTTGCCGCCGGACTTCCCGCGTTGGCCGTCGAGCTTCCAGCCAGCTTCGATGGCAGCAGCGTGACGATTACCGCCCCAGCGTTGCAGTTGCAGCTCCGCTACACCGCGGAGACCGGGCTCTTCCGCGGCAGCTTCGTCGAGGAAACTCCGGCTGGACCGCAGACGCGAAAGTTCTCAGGGGCCTTTCTGGGACCGACGACCCAAGTCGCGGGCGGGTATTTTGTACGAGGCAACACGACGGGGAGTGCCTCGCTTCTTCCGGAGTAGCGGGGATCCGGTTCGACGTTCGACGTTCCGGAGCGAGGACGAGTGCGAGTAGGAGGACGAGGACGAGCCTGCAGCCCTCCACGACCTCCCCTACTCCGCCCTCACACCGTCCGCTGGCGGATGATCAAACCCGTAGGTCAGCAGCAGCTTGCTGTCTTCCCAGATCCCCGGTTTGTGCGTGTGCATCACTACGGCGATGACTTCGCGGCCATCGCGCATGGCTGCGCTTGCCAGCACTTGCTGGGCGGGACGCGTGTAGCCGGTCTTTATCCCGGTGCATCCGGGAAATTGCGTCAGGAGCCGGTTGTGATTTCGCAGTTCGCGCAGGGCGAGGTTCGTCACCCACGGGTGCTTTAGTGTGCTCACGACCCGGCGGAAATACGGCTGCTGCATGGCGGCACGGGCGATCAGCGCGAGGTCGTGTGCCGTGGTGAAATGCTGTGGATGATGCAGCCCGTGCGCATTCATAAAGCGCGTTGAAGTGGCGCCGAGTTCCCAGGCGCGCTGCGTCATTTTCTTCGCAAATGCCGCAGCCGTGCCCGCGTTGTCGCGGCCGAGCGCGTGAGCGACGTCGTTCGCGCTCTTGAGCATCAGGCCGAAGAGCATCTGCCGCCGGGTAAAGCGCTCGCCAACATTGATATCGAGGCTGCTTTCACCGACCGCAGCGTCCTCAGGGGTGATCTCCACTTCCTGCTCGAGATTTCCCGCTTCGATGACGAGGAGCGCAGTCATGATCTTCGTCGTGCTCGCGGGGAAAAATACGCCTGCAGCGTTCTTCTCGTAGAGTGGCCTGGCAGAGAGTCCGTCGATGACCGTTGCGCCCTTCGCGGCAAGCGGGATCTCTCCCTCGGCGAGCAGGTGGAAGCTCTTTGGCATCTTTGGCGCGGCCGGACCGGGCGGTTCGGCAGGCTCGACGATGCGCTGCTTCTTCGTCTTGCTCGGCTTCTTCGAGGCGACATTTGTCTGTGCTCCGGCAGTCACGGTCAGCAGGAACGCGGCGAGGAAACACGTGCCGGCATGCACGAATCGGCGAAGCTGTTTAAGGGCGAAGCTGGCCATCGATCATCATCCAGGGGATCGGCTGTTCAAAGGCGACGATTTCCTCATGGGCGGTCGCCACGCTACCGGACCCTGGCAGCGCGATCAAGTCGGCCAGCGCTCCGGGGACTAGCCGTCCGAGCTGATGCCTTCGCTGCAAAGCCTTTGCCGGGTTGGTCGTGATCGCCCGCAAGAGCTGCTCCGGAGAGAGCCACGGCTCCATCTTCTGCAACTGCCGCAGTTCACCCAAAAGGCTCAGCGAATCGGTGCTCGCCAGGCTATCCGTTCCTACACAGAGATTCACCCCGAGCTCCTGGAGACGCTGCCAGGCGATCGGGCGATGCGCAAAGTAGCGATGGCTTGAAGGGCAATGCACAACGTGCGGAGCACCCCCCCGAGGAATGCTGGCGAGCAGCGCAAAGTCGTCCTCCGTGAGTTCGTTCATGTGCGCGAGAAGCCACGCGCCGGTAACCGCGCCGCTCCGCCACAGGTGCTGAAACGGCGTGCTGGCGCCGCAATCCTGCATCGGCCGCCGGAGCGAATCCATGAACTCGTAGAGCGGCCCGCGAGAGTCGCGAAACATCGCAAACTCTTCCACCGACTCCGCGACATGCGTGGTCAGCGGCATGGTGAAGCTCGAGGCGCAGTCATTTGCCAGGTGGTAAAGCTCCACGGACGCGGTGTAGGGCGCGTGTGGACTCAGGCCAAAGCTATCCAGCGAGTTGGCCCGATGATGAAAAAACGAGAGCGCTCCTGCGACCACGTCTTCCGTCGTGACGCGGTGCCGCACGTCGATCATCTCGTAAAACCACCACGTGCGGATCGGCGAAGCAGGGAGCCGCGGCATGAGCTCGGGAAACGCCTCGATGTTGCACACGCTGGTCGTGCCCCATTGCTGCAACTCGGCGAAGCCGCGCGCAATTGCATTTAGATAATCCTCGCTGTCGAGGCTGCGCTTGAGCGCGTTGATCCGCTGGACCCAGGCGGTGAAGCTCTTCGGCGGAGCGATGGCCCGCCGCATCATTGTGTAGTCGAGGTGGCAATGCGCGTTAATCAACCCCGGCAGTAGAATCTGCTCGCCGAGATCGAGCACGTCGCCGCCGAGTTGAGCCAGCTCGGCGAAGGTCCCAACTGCTCGGAGGCGATTTCCTTCGATCGCGACCGCGCCATTTTCAATCGGCGGCCCGTCCATCGTCACGACGGTGCGCGCGCGAATGATCATGCTTTTGAGCAGCAAGCTGGAGGCGGAGAACTCATGTCGGTGCTTTGCCTTCGCTTTTCACCACCTCCCGGGCCTTCGCGACAAGAAGATTACACACCTCGTGGCAGAGCATCGGCAAGGCACGACCCGGTCCGCCGAGCTGATTCACCTCGCGCTCGAACTTCTCGGGGGGCAGCGACTCGACCGCCAGCTCGGGAGCTATGCGCCAGAGGATCGTCTTCAGACAGCCACCAGCGGAAGGGCAGACCTCCCCGATCATCGCCTGCGCCTGGCGATCGGTGATCTTCTTCGTCACCGCATACATACCGCTCTGGCGGCCAAGCGTTTCGCGCAGATGGACTACAGGCAGCATCCGGTGCTCATCGCTTGCGAGGGCACCGAGCATGGCCGGGTAGAAGTAATCGAGAGCTCGGCGAAGCGCCGACAGATCCGGCAGATGCATCCGCCAGCCGCGGCGCAGATTGGGTGCGGTCTTGAGCGGACGGAACTCGCCCGCGGCATCGACATTGGCGAGGTGCCTCGCCGCGTCGGGAGTCGAGTGCAGCTCGAGGTCGTCGCGGCCTGAATCGGCATGATGCCGAAGATCGAAGCCACCGAACTCGCTGGAGCGGATGACGATTTCACCGATCTGCTCGTAACCCGCCGCAAGCCATGCGGCGAGACCCTGCGTCACATCGCGGCTCACAGGTGAAGGACGGCGTGCTGCTCGTCGAAGGCGGCGACTTGATCCAGGACGATTTCAGCAAAGAGCGGTTCGGTGCCGATGGCGCTCGCATAGAAAAGCGTGCGGCCGCGGAGATGATGGGGATTGTGTCGGAAGATCTCGCGCTGACTCGCCGCCGCGCCGACCTCTTGCTCGATGCCGAGCAGCACCGGGATGTCCTGGTAACTATGCAGCCCGTCGGCGATGAAGAACGGCACCACGACGACGTTGGCCTGTGAAGCGTATTCGTCCCACTTCGAGATCAGCGGCTCCTCTTCCATGTAGGCATTCAGCACCTGCGCGTAGCGGCCGGTCTCACGGATCCGCTCCACCTCGCGCTTCGCCGCGACCGCGGAGTTGTCGTTCAAGTTCGTCCCATGGCCGACAATGTAGAGCGTCGTCTTCTCAGGCGACACGCCCGGCGCGATATCCGCCGCGCGCCGGAGGAGCAGCTCCGTCATGCGCGGGTGGCTCCCGGCCGGCTCGCAGTACTTGATCGTGCGCCCATCGCGCTGAGTAACTGGCCCGGTGAGTTCCAGCTCGCGCGGGATTACCGTGCGGGTGAAGTAACCTTCGCTGATGAAATTCGGCACCACGTAGATGTCGTCGCAGTCGATCATGTGCAGCACTTGCCGCAGACTCGGCTCTTCCTTCCAAAAGGCGCAATAGACCTCTCCGAACACGCCGCGGCGAAGGATCTCCTCCGCATGATCGTAAGTGGGTCCGCTGGAGTCCGGATTCACGGTGGAACCGTGGCCGACGAGCACGAGCGCGCTGTGTGTTTTGGCTAACATTGGGGACGTGGTCACTTACGGGCTACGCAGGGTGAAGTCGAACGGTTTCCCCCACCTCCAAGGAATCAACTCCAGCGGCACCGTTGCTGCTTCTGCAAGCCGCCCCAACCTTTCACAAAAAAATCCCGCAACACTTCTCACTGGTATGCTGAATCGCCACCTCTCCTTCTCCTCGATCGAACCGCTCGAAGCCCGCATCGCGCCCGCTTTGATGATCACTGGTGCAAACGTGCTCGGCGGTGCCGGCAATCCCACGACCGGCGAAACGTCGGTCGGTGACAATGCGGCGGAAATCATCAAGGTGGTCTCCGGTCAGGCGCTTGTCTGGTTTGACGGAGATGTGATCACCGGCATTTCCGTGGGTCCGAATACGAGCCTCGAGATTCAAGGAGACGTCTTTGGCGACATCATCGGGAACCTCACCTCCGCGGGGCGCCTCACGGACTCGGATGGCGACGCCTCCAATGGCGAAGATGGAGCC
>DASVRY010000590.1:0-1617 GCA_036388395.1 Chthoniobacteraceae bacterium | reverse complement strand
CTTCCCGCACCGCTGGGAGCAGCTCGCCCGCGGTCTCCGCAAAATCATCGTCGCTCCAGAGTACGACGCGGAAGTGTTCGCTGTAGCGGTCGGTGTGGTGCCAGGCACCTGGGCTCCCGGAGACGGGAATCTTCCGGTCGTGATGCAGCGTGACCTGGTGCTGCAGGAAGCCCTTCTGGACCTTCGGGTGATCCAGGACCGCTGCCGCCACTTCCGTATAAGAAACCGTGCTCATGCTCGTGTGAACGGCACCCGCCAATTTCCCATTTGCCTCAGCATCTTCTCAACGTCCCTGACGTAGAGGTAATAGGCCGCCTCCTCCTCGTAGTTGAAGCTGGTTGTCATCAGATAGCCGAAGCACGGGTATTGCGTCGGCGGTTCTATCGGCGCTTGTGGCTGCCACCGATTGATGCGAGCGGCCCAGCGTTTCCATGCGCGTTCGCTCTTTAGGTATTTCATGCGTTTCCCCCGTATTGTGCCAACGCCATCCGGGCGACGTTCATGCGCAGGAGCTGCAGCACGGTGAGGAGCTGCGCGACTTCAAGTTGCTCGAGCTGAGGGAGCGCTTCGAGGCGGAGCGCCTGGCGGGCGACTCCGCGCATGTAGTGTTCGTCCAGGTCGTGCTCGCGGCAGATCTCCAGGATGGTGTGGATGATCGGCCGCTTCTCGGCGCCGTGGAGCTTCACTTGCCACGTGATGCCGCTGCGCGTGATCACCTCAAGATCCGCCATTAGCTGGATGAACTTGCGGCCCACGCGCGGCACTTGGGTGAGCGAGCTTTTGCCTGTGGATTTGCGCACTTGATCGCGGCGCCAGGCGTCCTTTAGGTTGGTGTCGGTATGGTCGACACCGTGCTCTCTGCAGTGCTGCTCCCACGCGACGGTGAGCATCATCCAGAAGGGTTTCAGTTGTTCAGGCGAAAGGAGCATTAGCTAGATGAGGGAAAGCTCAGCGGGAGCTGCATGGAGGGGGTAGTCGGAACACTCCTCTTTGCGCGAGCGATGTGCGCGCGCATGGCGGGCAACGCGGCTTCGCCGCCGCCTCTCGTGAGTGCGCCGGTCGAGCGACGGTAAGCCTTCTCTTCGACCCAGATCCGGGCGTAGTAGAACTTCCGGCCCTTCGGCTTGAAGACGCCGTCCGTGCGCGGGTTGCGCGGCGGCATGCGCAGGCAGGGCTGAGCGGCTTCCGTCTTCATGGGTCATGACGACTTTGGGGCGGTTGGTGCGCCTGCAAGCTTCTCCCTGCGACGCATGCACTGCTTGCAGTTATCCCCGCTGTGATGGTTGTCGTCTTCACGCGTGCCGCCAGTGAAGGCGACACCATTACATAGAGATGTCGCTTCGCCTTCCGGGAAGTAGTGCGCCTTGCGGGAGATCGGAGGCCATGCCCAGCCTTGCTTTAGCTTACTCATGCGGCCCCCTCCTGTTCGGTATACTGCTCTTTGAGCGCCCAATACTCCGACGCCTTCAGCGGCACGCAGCCATCCGGCGGGCTCCACGTTTTTCCACGCGAGCAATCCGGCACCAGGAGGATGATTGTGTCGCCCAGCTGCTCCCAGACAATGTAACGCAGAGCGAAGCCCGAACTTCCAGGCGGCGGCTCGTCGATGAAGCCAGT
>DASVRY010000589.1:0-3831 GCA_036388395.1 Chthoniobacteraceae bacterium | reverse complement strand
TCGAACATCAGGTGCTCGAAGAAGTGCGCGAAGCCCGTGCGATCCGGGCGCTCGTCTTTGCTGCCGACATGATAGAGCACGTAGCTGGCAACCACCGGGGAAGCGTGGTTTTCGTGGAGAATCACGCGAAGCCCATTCTCCAGCGTATATTCTACGAACTCGATCGGGCGCAGGATCGTCTCCTGCGGCGGCTTGGGAGTAGCGTCAGTGGTCGACTCCTTCGCCCACGCCGGCGCGAGAGGGAGGAAAAGGGCAGCGGCGACAGCAGCGAAAGGGGCGTTGGTCATGGGTGGGGTGAGACAGGCGCGAGTGTGTGACGTTCAGATTCGGCGCGCAAGCGGGAGCTGGACGCGAAAGGGGTTGGATGAGTGAGAAAAGCAGGAACAGCGGAGCGTGGCGGGGCGCAGAAATTCCCTAGCAGCCTTCGTTGGCCGATTGGATCGATTCGGAAGGCGGGAAGGCAGAAAGAGGCGGATGAGCCGGAGACCTCATCCTACAAATGCGCAAGGAAGTGGCGGCGTAGTCAGGTGTGTCGCTGCATGACCATGTTCGCAGTTCAGTAAGCGAACATAACCCGCCTCCTTGCCACCTTCTAAATTCTTAGGGCTGCGTGGGTAGCTCCCGTTCGTGCGATTCTGGTTCATTTTATCCGCAGCCTCGTGAAAGCCGTTGCATGTGGGGTAGGGGAGAAGCGATAGCTGAAGTTCCTTGATTCCGCGCCGCGCCAAAGCCATCCGCTCCTCTGCCATTGCTGTGCTTCTCTGCCTTGGTTGGCTGGGCGACGGCGCGTCCGTTCAGGCAGCTGCCGAGCCGCTCCAGCGCTTCGTTTTCGAGAAGGCCGAGATGGGTCTGCCGTTCCGCATCACGCTCTATGCGCCTGACGAAGCTCAGGCCAAAGCGAGCGCCGAAGCCGCCTTCGCACGCATCTCGGCCCTCAACGCCATCCTCAGCGATTACGACAGCGACTCGGAGCTAAGCCGCCTTTCCAGAACCTCCGGCACAGGAGCAACGGTGCCGGTGAGCCGCGACCTCTGGAGCGTGCTCGCTCCGGCGCAAGCGTTGGCCGAGCGCACCGACGGCGCCTTCGATGTCACCGTCGGCCCCTTCGTTCATCTCTGGCGCCGTGCTCGGCGCAAACAAGAGCTGCCCAGCGCTCAGATGATCGCTGAAGCTCGAGCGCGTGTCGGATATCGGCATTTCCGCCTCAACGAATCCGCGCGAACCGCTGAGTTGCTCGCGCCGGAGATGCGCCTGGATCTCGGCGCAATCGCCAAGGGCTTCGCTGTCGACGAAGCGCTCGCCGTTCTTCGCGACCGCGGATTGCCGCATGCGCTAATCGGCGGGGGTGGTGACATGGCCGCGGGTGAGGCGCCGCCCGGCGAGGAAGGCTGGCGAGTCGAAGTTGCTGCTCTTGACCTCGCCGGCGCGCCCCCGGCTCAGGTCGTCCTTTTGAAAAACAGCGCGATCGCCACCAGCGGCGACGTCTTCCAGCGGGTGGAGATCGGCGGTAAACGCTACTCGCATATCGTCGACCCGCGCACCGGGCAAGGTCTCACGGATCACGGCCTGGTGAGCGTCGTGGCCGAGAAATGCATCACCGCCGACAGCCTCGCGACCGCGATCAGCGTGCTCGGGCAGCTCGCCGGCCTGGAGCTCGCCGACACAACACCCGGGGTTGCTGCTCATATCGTCCGCAAGCCCGGCGACCAACTTGAAACAGCGTCCTCGGGGCGGTGGGAGGCTGTGCCAAAACTCCCGCTTCCTTAGCCCAGTCCGGGTTCTACGCGCGAGTGTGTCGACTCGCGCAGCGGAAGCCGGGGGGCTTTGTTGCGATCCAGGCGGCGAATTTTCGGAGCTCCTCATGCGCCCGCAGCCGCTCGACCGTGTGGTAGCCGCGCTCGAGTTCCTTCTCCGTGAGCAGCACGTGGATTTGGGAATGACACGGGCGACAGATCCCAACGATCGCCTTCACCGTCTGCCGATCAAAATCGCGCTTGTTCTTCTTGTTGCGGTGCCGGGTGCGCGGGATGAGGTGATGCCGGGTGAGCGTCTCCTCACGCCCGCAGATGGCGCATATTCCCTCCATGTTTTAGGCGGAACGAATCCGGGACGCGGGAGGATGCATGGTGCGCTCCGCGGACATGAGAGGTGGAATTTATATAGGAGAACGCCGAAAGCCGAACGCGCCCTCCGTAGGTCTTTGGGAGCAGCGACTCCGGTCGGGCGCGATCTCCATTGCTCATCCATTCGCTCGCGCCCAAGTGATTCGCATCGTTCTCGGCTAACCTCGAAGAGGGGAAGGATCAAGTCGGGGCGTCCCGTGAAGTGCCCGGTGATTGTCGTAGCGTTCCGCTACTTCGGTGTCCGGCGCTTTCTTTCCTCCGAAGGACCGCCCCGCGCTTTCGGTTCGCAGGCGGGGTCACTGAGCTAACTAGCCTTGGAGGACTTGGGTTTCTTAAGAGAGGCGCACAGCTTCCGATGATCACGCGCGCCTGTTCTCGCGAGTCTCTCAGGCCGAGGTGGCATCGAGTGCCCTTCGACCCAGCGACCCTCGATCACGAGCTTGTGGGGGATGGTAGGGACTCCAGTTTCATTTCGGTGAATCTGCGCGACAACGAGATCGACGGCATTCTTCGCGTGCTCACACACCAAACGGTCCAAGCCCGAACTCCAGGGATCCAGAGCGGGAGTGACATGATAGGCGACTCCAAGATCTTCCGGAATTCGGAACCCTGCGGCAGTTAGCCACTTAAGGACTCCCGAGTGATTGGCCCAGAGGCCATCGGGTCGGTGCTCCCGGAACCAGGCAAGAAACGGCTCCCGCTCAAAGCCTGCGGACAAGAAACAGGGGATATTGGAGATCTCACCGCGCGTTACCGCCTGCGAGTGGCGGCCTTCAAATGGATGCGCCCTTCCAGGGTCTGGGGAAAAGATCGCGACTCCAGGGCGTCGGTATCCGCGGGTAAGGATCTCGGTAAATACCGTTCCAGCCTGAGCCCAGCCGTCACTCATCACCGTGTGAAGCGTATCGGAACGGAAGCACCTCCCAAGGCATACATTAGCGAAGCCGGTGAGATCGAACGGTGGAGCATCCAGGACCGGGCCCCAGAAAACGATCCCCGTGCAATTGCGAGCGAGAAGAATGCGGCGTAGCCGTTCGGGCGGCATCTCAGGGTCGTGGATCCGAAAGGTCTCCAGCCGATACCCGAGCATTTCTGCGCGATCCTGCAGGCTGCGCAATACCAGGCGCTCCTCGCGGGATCCGGGCGCCTGCAGGTGGCCCGGGATGGAGAAGCTGTGAAGGAGGGCGAGGGGCAGCAGTCCCTTCACCCCACGATCCTTCTGGATGTAGGCCATGTGGGTGCTGACCCGGGCATCGGAGCGATAGCCCATTGTGCGCGCCAGTTCCTGAATGCGCACGCAGGTGTCGTTTGGAAGGCCGTGCCAGTTGCGAAGGGCTTTCGAAACCGTGGAGACGCTTACGCTGGCGGCGCGCGCTACATCCCGCATGGAGGGGGAAGTCATCGCAAGAGGGTTAAACGTGAAAACTGTTTCCCGACAACCACTTTGAACTTTTGTGGCGAGGAAAGGAATGTCTGCACCAGCCCACCCGGGTCCGATCACAAAAATACACAGCAAAACAAATGAATAGATATCTCCTCGGCTCTATCGCCGCCGCCCAATTGCTTGTTTCCCCTGCCACGCACGCTGCACTTATTGCCTACGAACCCTTCGACTATGCAACCGGAGCTCTCGCCGGCACCTCCGGTGGCACTGGCTGGAGCAGCGCCTGGACTCAGACTAATGCCACCGCTTCCGTAACCAGCCCGG
>DASVRY010000588.1:0-2081 GCA_036388395.1 Chthoniobacteraceae bacterium | reverse complement strand
GCCATTGGTGAGAGGCCTGTGCTGGCGCCGTAGAGCCACGGCTCGACGACGTTGTTGCTGATCAACTCGAGCACGAGGATCAAGCCGAGGACGAGCAACGGAGCTGTCCACGACGGGGCCACCGCTAGGGAGAGCGCGAGTGGGAACATCGCGCCGATCCACGGACCCACATAAGGAATGAAACGAACGATCGTCGCGATCATCCCCCAGAGGACGGCGTTGGGGATCCCGATGAAGTAAAGTCCTACACCAACCGGGATCCCGTAGGTGACGTTAACGATAAGCTGTGCCAGCAGATACCGGCTAACCCGATGCGCTGCATCATCGAGCGCCTGCGTAGTGAGATAGAGACGCTGCTTGCCGATGAGGTGAATGATTCGATCCCGCAAATCCTCCCGGCCAATGAGCATGAAGATCACAAAAACGATGACGACCGCCGCATTCCCAAGCGGGCCGATCAGCGGGCCCACGACGCTTCTCAGAAGCTCGAAGGCATTGCCCGATTGATCAACCACTTCCACGGGAACTGCTGGGGTCGCCGGCGCGGCGGGTGCGGCAGCAGCATTGGCCTCCGGAGACGCCTCCCCGGTACTGGGTGCGGGTGACGGCGACTCCGGATTTGCGAGATCGGCCGTGAGTTCCCGCAGCGTCTTGGTCGCACGATCGAATGGGCTATCCGGGCGCGTCTTCAGCGAAGCGACCTTCGCCTGCAAATTTGTCTTGTACTTGGGCAGCTCGTTCGCGAGGTCGAGCAACTGCCCGGTGATTATGTATCCGACTCCACCGATCACGGAGAAGGCGAGCAGGGTGGCAGTCACCACCGAAAGGACTCGCCCCATGCCCCACGCTTCGAATCGCCGAATCAGCGGTGCGAGCAAAAAGCTGATCAGAATCGCCAGGACCAGCGGCAGGAAGAACTCCTTCCCAAAGTAAAGGATCGCGATGATCGCGATGAACGTGATCAGCAGATTCAGGCGGTTGGTATTCTGGGGGTCCCCGTTCATGGAAGCTTCGATGCCGCTGAATCGTTGCAGGGAAGCTGCGCGCGCCTAGCGCTCATTGATCCCCGCTACCGCTTCGCGGAAGGGCTACTTTAGAGGAAAAGGTCGCAACCACGTCTATCACCAAAAGTTTATCGCAAGGCCGGCTCCGGTTCCTCTTCAGTAAGCTCCACCTCCTCCAAGGTCCGGCGGCCGGTCTTACGGCTCGTGAGGAGCGTGTACATCGCCGGAATGACGAGCAAAGTCAGCACCGTCCCGACGACGAGACCGCCGACGACCGCGATGCCCATCGAACGGCGGCTCTCCGCACCGGCGCCGAGCGCCAGCGCAATCGGCAGAATGCCCAAAATAGTCGAAAGGCTCGTCATGAGCACTGGGCGGAAGCGCGAGACCGCAGCCTCCAGCACAGCTTCGAGCGGCTCCAACCCCTGCTCGCGCTGATGATTGGCAAATTCCACAATCAGAATCCCGTTCTTCGTTACCAAACCGATCAACATGATCATGCCGATCTGGCTGAAAATATTGAGCGTCTGCCCAAAGAGCCACAGAGACCCGACAGCACCGACAAGGGCCAACGGTACAGTCAGCAGAATAGCAATAGGATCGCGGAAGCTCTCGAACTGCGCCGCGAGCACAAAGTAAATCAGCAGCAGGGCAAAGACGAAGGCGAAGACCGTGCCGGACGAAGTGTCGCGCAGATCGCGCGCTTCACCGGCGAGATCCGTCTCAAAGCTTTCATCCAGCACTTCCGCCGCGATCTTTTCCATCTCGGCTACGCCCTGGCTCAACGTGACACCGGGGCTGAGCGCTGCGGAAACTGTCGCAGAGCCGTAACGATTGAAGCGATAGAGTTGCGGCGGCGTGATCTGCTCCTGCAGCTTCACGACATTATCCAGCCGCACCGGGCTGCCGTTCCGGGAGGGGACGAAGAGGTTGCGCAGGTCGAAGGTTTCATCTCGCTGCTCCCGCACGAGGGCACCGATCACAAAATATTGCTTCCCGCCTTGCAGGTAGTAGCCAAAGCGCTGTTCGGCGAGCGCGAGATTCAGCGTCTCGCCGATGTCGCGAGCGGAGACCCCA
>DASVRY010000587.1:0-8523 GCA_036388395.1 Chthoniobacteraceae bacterium | reverse complement strand
GCCATTGTAGGCCCCGACCAGCTCGATCAGCTTCCCCGGCCATGTCGCAAACCAATGCCGCGCATGCTGCAGGCTGCCAGCTTCGCGAGCCGTCAGGATCTCCCCCTGCACCGGAAGCGTCACGCAGTCCTGAGTGTCCGTACATTGATCGATGAGCATGTTCGCCCTGACGCTCCACGCCCGGTTATACTCCTCGCCGGGCATCATCCCTTCCGGGCTGTATTCACCATACGCGACCTCGATCCCGTTGATGCCGCTGGTGATTCCCCCGCCGCAATGATCGAGCTGATGGTCGACCACCGCCGTATGGCTAGCCTCGCCCACGAGCAGCACCCCTACGTTGTTGCTCTCGTACGGACTTGCCGTCCGCGCCAGCGTCTGCCGCAACCAGCGGATCACCGCTGCTTCATGTGGCACCAGATCCATCGCCACCACGAGTTCCGGGTTCACCAATACCTCGTACCGCGCGGGGCTTCCGAACAGCTGCTGCTCCAGGCCATCGAGCGGCTCAAATGCTCTCCGCACATCCGGCGAGTAACCGAGGTCGCCCATCTTCGGCCTGAACTGGCTCTCCGCTTCGTTCCGCAGGTCGTACGCAGTCGGCTGGGCAACTGAAGGCTTGTTAGATTCGTCAGCTATAGTATTTGTCATCTTCCTTGTTGAGTTTGCCCGCGTCCGGTTCCAGCCGGGCGCGGGCTTTTTGTTAGCCAACGAGCTCCGCTTCGCCTCTAGTAAGAGATGTGTCCGAAATACCCGCTGCCGCCACATCATCCGCATGCAGGCACTCCTTCAGGTTTGGGGACGGGTCACTTGAGGTTGTGACCGCGATGCGACCATTACAGGAGTCGTTCCCTGGCTGCGCATCATAGAGGATTCCTGCGACGGGTGGCCCGTAACTCGGGACCATAATGACCTTGTCGCCGTTCTTTGCTTCTCTGCCGTTTTTGTAGTGCATATCGGGTCGGTCTACTCCTGCGTTTAGTTAGCCAGCGTGCTGGCGGTTGGTTGTATCTCCAGGCGTCTGGAGAGACGGAAATTGAATAGGCGCCGGCGAGCCAGGCGCGGCAGTCTTCGGCTTCATCGCCACCGAGGGGAACGCGATCACCTGCGCCCCGTCCGGGTAGACCACGTGCGCCGCCATCACTGCGTCCAGGTCGGCGCGGAGATAACGCTGGATCCCGTCCACCTCGCTTCGCGGGATCCCCAGCTCATCGCGCTGGCGTTGGAACGTCCGCAAGCTCCATCCGCAATGCCGGGCTGCATCGCGAGCCGTGAGCCATTGGCTCTCCCGCTCCGCGACCGCCGTCGCTGCCGCGCGGAACTCGGCGAGGATCTCCGCCTTGCTAGGCAGCGCTAGAGGCACCTGCAGCATCAGCGTGCCCGGGTCCGCTGCCTCCGTTGCTGGCTGGCGATTAGCCTTCATCGGTCGGACTCTCCGGACGTGGCCCCTTCCGGCTTCGCCGGCTTCTCAGACCAGTCGACGGTCACGTCAGCGTGCCGGCCCATGCTCTCGAGCTCCTCAGGGGTCGTGACCTCCTTTTCGATCTTCGCTTCGTCGAGCTGGAGATCGCCGAGATTGGTATCGGCCGTTGCGGCCTCGAGCGCCTCTTCTACCGACTCTACTCCCTTTACGAGCACGGTCGCGAAGGCAACGATCGACACTGAAAAGGTTTTCGTTGCCACGGCTATCGCCCTTCGCCCGGTTGCTGATTCTTCGCGTCGAGCAGTCGATCGATCAACGCCACCGCATCGCCAAAGGTCTTCACCTTCTCCGCGTCCTCATCCGCGATCGTGATGTCGAACTCCTCATCCGCTGCCATCACCAGCTCGATAGCATCAAGGCTATCGGCGCCAAGGTCATCCGCCAGCTCCGCGCTGTCTGTCACCTGTTCCGCATCAACGCCGAGCTGCTCGACGACGATCTCGCGGAACCGCTCCTGAGTGGTCTTGTCGCTCATGGCTTCAGGCAGCAACTGAAGAGAGCTGCTCTTCGAGCTGCTGAATCTCCGTCTTGGTTTTCGCGGCTTCGTTTCCTGCAGCGCGCGTTGCTCCGGGGCTGGATGTATGGCTGCCGGACACAGCCAACGCCCCACGTAGATAGAGCCTCTTCAGATGCAGAAGGGCTTCGATTTCTTCCGGGTCTCTTGTGCTCTCTGTCGTCATGGATTGCACAATTCCACAGTTCTTAATGGCTCGTCAATAATAGAATTGCGCAATTTGTGAAAAGAGCTTTACTCGACCACAGATGAGCCATTTCACTGTGACGATTAACGACGTGCTGGAGACGATGAAGAGGACGAGTGGCATTACGCGGCAGAGCTTCGCTCAACGCGTAGGCGTCCCGATGTCGACATTCGCCAGCTACACCTCGGGCCGCACAAAGCCCGATGCCCAATCACTGGAGCTCATCTGCTCCGGGCTCGAGGACGAGGACGCTTACCGTGTGGTGCTCTCCCACCTCGCGGATGAAACCCCGCGGCAATGGGTCGGACGGCTGACCATCGGGGATAATGCAGGCGAGACGCGCGAGTGCACCCGGATGGATGATCTTGAAACCTTACCAACGGAGTTTCGCGCCAGAGTGGAATTTCTTCTGAAGCAGGCTCAGGAAAACGAACACATCATCGGCTTGATCGATGAGCTGTGCGCGTTGCTCGGCTATCAGCCTGCGGAGGATCCGGTATGCCAGCCCCCCTTCCGCGAGCAAAATGTCCCTGTCGGTCCTGTCCTCGCGCGAGGTGGGGGCTTAACGCCGTTGCTTCGCGTCGCGGAAGATCAAGACGATCCAACTCCACTACCCGCCCCGCGCGATCGGGCTCGCGGCTACGGAAAAAGCAAAGCCGGTCGCAAAGGAAAATCCCCGTCATCATGAAGATCATCGCCGCAGCAGCAGCGCTAGCCCTGCTATCTATCATAGTCGCGCGAGCCGAGGAGACGCTCTCATTCAAGACCCTTGACGGTCGGACGATCACAAATGCCACCGTTAGCAAGATCGAGCCGTCTGGCTTGCAGCTAATGACGGACGATGGAATCGAGCGAGTTCCCTTTACAATGTTGTCGCCGGAGCTGCAGACCCGGTTTGGTTACGACCCTGAAAAGGCAAAGGTGCACGAGCGCCAATCACTGCAGGCTCATGCGGCATACATGCAGCGCACCAACATGGAAGCCATCCAGCTGGATCGGCAGAAGACCGCTACACTCATGCATGATGCGGCCATTAAGAATGCTGAAGCGGCGCTCAAGAGCGTGAAAGTTAGAGCGGTCGTCGTACCGAGTTCGTTCGAAAAAGATAGCTTCACCGCAAATATCACACCGGTGGAAAGTGCGGCCGGATTCGCGGAGGGGAAACGTTACTTCGTTGTGATCGAAGGACAGCTTCCTCCGGAAGTGGCAGGAGGCGACCTGCTGCAAATGGAACTCTACCTCATTGGCAACACGGGCGGGTCTGCTAGGTGGAACAAGTTCACAAGGGACCAAAATCGTGCCGTGCAATATTTGGCAGGTTTGGTCCCTAACGCGACTAGGTGACTACTGCCCCCCCAGCCAAAACGAGGAAGAAGCGCCGCGACAACTTCGCTGTCGCCGGTCCGATCAAGGTCCGCTGGCACAAGCTCACCGACGGGCGAACGATCGTCGATCCACGCCGCTACAACCGCAAGCGCGTCACGTTCACCGATCACGCCGAGGCCCTCCGCGAAGCGCGGCGGCTCGCACTGGAGATCTACGGCGGCGGCGCCGAATCAACCGCGCTCACGGCCGAGGATCGCGCAGCCTTTGCTCATGCTTCCGCAGAGGCGCGGCGTCATGGAGCCGACCTAGTCTCTGCAGTCAGTGAGTGGTCAGCCATCCGTTCCGCGATTCATGGCAGCCATCATTCAGTGGCCGATGTCGTGAAGGCAGGTCTGGAAAGCCTGCTCCGGATCCCTCACCCGACGGGCGAAGTCTTCGCCGAGCTGATGGCCAGCAAAGCACCGCAGGACCTCAACGGCCGGTACCGCCGCGGCCTGGAGAAGACGCTCGGAGCGTTTGCTCGAGCGCTGCCTGGGGACATCCGTCAGATCAAAGCCAAGCAGATTGATGCTTACCTGCAGACCCTCGGCGAAGTTAGCGCCCGCCGGCGAGACAACGTCTTGAAGGAGATCCGCCACGGCTTCCAGTTTGCGCGACTGCGCGGCTACTTGCCCGATGAGATCAGCGAGGCCCGCAAGGTGCCGCTCATTGCAGAAGGCATCGAGGAGATCAGCTTCTTCACCGTCACGGAAATGCGGCTCATGCTCGAGCACGTCCGCGACGAGTGGCGTCCCTTCCTCGTGCTCGCCTGCTTCGCCGGGATCCGCACCGAGGAGCTCGCCCTTTCCAAAGACGCTAGCAAGCGGAAGGACGGTCTGCGTTGGGACGATTTCGATTGGGAGGAACGGGAGATCCATATTCGCTCGAATGTCGCGAAGGTCGGGCGCAAGCGCATCGTGCCGATGCAAGAGAACCTCTACGAATGGCTGCAGCCGTGGCGGGACTCCAAGGCCACAGGATTGGTTGCGCCGCCTCGCCGTCCGGATCGGGAGTTCGGCAAAGGCGCCCGTGTCGAGCGTGAGATCAATCAAGCCTTGAAAGACGCGCCGCGTCTCCAGAGCGAGCAGCCCATGCAGCTCGAGATCGACGGCATCGGCGACACTCACTCCCCGCTCCTCGAGGAATTCGCCTGGCGTTCCAACGCCCTGCGTCACAGCTACGGCAGCTACCGTGCATCGGTCATCCGGAACTTGCCTCAGCTCGCGGAGGAGATGGGGAACAGTATCGAGATGATCAAGCGGCACTACTGCAACCCGCGGCCGAAGAGCCAAGCCCGCGCCTGGTTCAACATCTTCCCTGCACAGCGGGCCGCGAACATCATCGATCTCGCCCGCGCCTCGTGAGGTGTCACAAGGCCCCGGAATTTTGTCACGCTTTCGGCACAGCGTCTCCCCTGTTTAACCCCTCTACAGAGTAGAGGGGAGCGGATGGGGGGGGATTCGAACCCCCGTTACCTTTCGGTAAACACGCTTTCCAGGCGTGCGCGATCGACCACTCTGCCACCCATCCTTGTCTTCTCCGCGGCGTGGAGAGCCGCGAATCGCCGATATTGGTGCAAATCCCGGCTTCTTCAAGCGCGATGTTGCGCTCTCACGCGAAGGAACCGTTGCAGCGAGGCGAACAGGCGGCGGTGCTGAAACGGAAAGCAATGAAGCTGCGCCAAGGTGGCGCACTTGACGGAGCCATGTGCGACATGACGCGGGTGGTTGACGCACCTAAAAAAAACGTCAAGTTATCGCAAAGCGCTACCGTCGTGAGGTTTGCGTTCGGCTCGAGCGTCAGGCTCGGGGCGTGCTAAGAGATGCGGCACAACACTTCGCGCTCACCGTTGAGCGCTCAGCGATTTACCCCACATCTGTTATGGCAAAAATTTTAGGCATCGATCTCGGCACCACCAACTCCTGTATGTCCGTCATGGAAGCAGGCGAGCCGGTGGTCCTCGAGAATTCTGAAGGCGCACGGACGACCCCGTCCGTCGTGGCATTTACCAAGACCGGCGAACGCGTGGTCGGCCAGGCGGCGAAACGCCAGGCGGTCACTAACCCGCAGAACACCATCTTCTCGGTGAAGCGCTTCATGGGACGTAAGTTCGAGGAAGTGCAGAGCGAACTGCATCGCGTCCCTTACAAGGTGGTGAAAGCGGCGAATGGTGACGCGCACATTTCGATCACTGTGAATGGCGAGACGAAGACGTATTCGCCACCGGAAATCAGCGCGATGATCCTTTCCAAGCTGAAGGCCGACGCGGAGTCGAAGCTCGGCGAAACGATCACCCAGGCGGTGATCACGGTGCCAGCTTACTTCAACGATTCCCAGCGGACGGCGACGAAAGACGCGGGCAAGATCGCTGGTCTGGAAGTGCTCCGCATCATCAACGAGCCGACCGCAGCGTCGCTCGCTTACGGCCTTGATAAGAAGAAGGACGAGAAGATCGCGGTTTATGATCTCGGCGGCGGCACCTTCGATATCTCCGTGCTCGAAATCGGCGACGGCGTCTTCGAAGTGCGTGCGACGAATGGTGATACACACCTCGGCGGCGACGACTGGGACAACGCTGTGATGGACTGGATGTTTGCGGAATTCAAAGCTGAATCCGGCATCGACCTCACGAAGCAACCCGATGCTGTGCAGCGCATCAAGGAAGAGGCCGAGAAGGCGAAGATCGCCCTCAGTTCTTCACAGAATTACGAGATTAACCTGCCGTTTATCACGGCAGATCAAACCGGGCCAAAGCACATCCAAAAGTCGCTCACCCGCGCCAAGCTGGAGCAGCTCACCGATCCCCTCTTTGAGCGGACGTTGAAGCCAGTTCGCGACTGTCTTGCTGACGCGAAGCTGAGCGAAAAGGACATCAACGAGCTCGTGCTCGTCGGCGGCATGACTCGGATGCCAATGGTCGTGGAGACTGCCCGCAAGCTGGTTGGCAAAGAGCCGCACAAAGGCGTCAACCCGGATGAAGTCGTCGCGATCGGCGCGGCGATCCAGGGCGGTGTGCTCCGCGGTGACGTGAAAGACGTGCTGCTGCTCGATGTGACTCCGCTCACGCTGGCGATTGAAACCGCGGGTGGCGTGGCCACCCCGATGATCCCTCGCAACACGACGATCCCGACCCGCAAGTCGCAGATCTTTTCGACCTACAGCGACAACCAACCGGGCGTTGAGATCAAGGTTCTGCAAGGCGAGCGTCCGCTCAGCCGCGACAATAAGAACCTCGGCACCTTCCACCTCGACGGGATCCCACCAGCACCACGTGGCACCCCGCAGATCGAGGTTACCTTCGACATCGACGCGAACGGCATCCTGCACGTCTCCGCAAAGGATCTCGGCACCGGCAAGGAGCAGAAAATCTCCATCACTGGCAGCTCAGGTCTTTCAAAAGAAGAAGTGGAGAAGATGCAGAAGGAAGCCGAACTCCACGCTGAAGACGATCGCAAGGCCAAGGAGTCGATCGAAGTCCGCAACAACGCTGACAACCTCGCCTACCAATGCGAGAAGCAGCTCAAGGACCTCGGAGATAAGATTCCTGGCGACAAGAAGACGGAGATCGAAGGCAAGATCACCGCAGTGCGCGAGGCCCTCAAAGGCAATGACACCGACGCGATCAACGCCGCCTACACCGAGCTGCAGAACGCCTTCCAGAGCGTGAGCGAAGAGCTCTACAAGCAGGCTGCCGCCTCGGGTGGCGGTGCGGCAGGTGCAGGCGCTGGTCCTGCCCCGGAAGCTTCCGCAGGCGGAGACGCAGGCGCGGCCCGCAAGGCCGACGGCGACGTCGTCGATGCCGAGTTCGAAGTCGTGGACGACGAGAAGAAGAAGTAGGCGGACTTCTTCTTAAACCAATCACCTTTTCCGATTTCGTCGGAGTTAGCTACCAAGCAGAAATGCTTCTCTGACTACCTCTGGCGTCCTCGAAAAACCAAAGCAACAAACAACAGAAATATACATCAAAATGGCAGTTAACGTTCGACCCCTATCTGATCGGGTACTCGTCAAGCCGCTCGACGCGGCCGAGACCAAAAAAGGCGGAATTATCATCCCTGACACGGCTAAAGAGAAGCCACAGGAAGGCGAAGTCGTCGCCCTCGGCACCGGCAAGCGCGATGATGACGGCAAGAAAATCGAGTTCACCGTCAAGAAGGGTGACAAAGTGCTGATCTCCAAATACGGCGGCACCGAGATCAAAATCGAAGGCGAAAACTATCTGATCATGCGTGAGGACGATATCCTCGGCATCATCGGCTAAGCTCCTTCACTCAACTAACATCCACCAACTCTCAATTAACTTATATGGCAGCTAAACAACTCCAATTCGACGAGGCAGCTCGGCACGCGCTCCTGCGCGGTGTTGAAAAACTCGCTCGCGCCGTCAAGGCAACCCTCGGGCCAAGCGGCCGCAACGTCATCCTCGACAAGAAATTCGGCTCCCCGACGATCACCAAAGACGGTGTGACCGTGGCCAAGGAAATCGAGCTCGATGATCCTTATGAGAACATGGGCGCACAGCTCGTTCGCGAAGTGGCCAGCAAGACCAGCGACATCGCTGGTGACGGCACCACGACCGCGACCGTGCTCGCCGAGTCCATCTTCAAAGAAGGCCTCAAGAACGTGACCGCGGGTGCAAACCCAACCTCGCTCCAGCGCGGCATCAACAAGGCCGTCGAAGCCATCGTCGCTGAGCTCCAGCGCATCTCGAAGAAGGTCAAGGACCGGACCGAAATCGCGCAGGTCGCGACTGTTTCCGCCAACTGGGACACCACGATCGGCGACATCATCGCTGACGCGATGGACAAGGTCGGCAAGGACGGCACGATCACCGTGGAAGAAGCCAAGTCGATCGAAACGACCCTCGACGTTGTCGAAGGTATGCAGTTCGACAAGGGCTACATCTCCCCTTACTTCGTGACCAACGCAGAAGGCATGGAAGCGGTTCTCGAGAACCCTTACATCCTCATCCAC
>DASVRY010000586.1:0-1606 GCA_036388395.1 Chthoniobacteraceae bacterium | reverse complement strand
CTTCGGCAGTCGCCGTGAGGTTGCTTCGTTTCAGCTCGCGAACGCAGAGGGCAAACTCGTTGGAATCCCGCCGCGCGACAGCTTCACCAGCCTTGATGAAGAGCTCGAGCCACCGCCGTTGCATGAACTGCGTGGTGCGGCTCTGCAGCGCTTTTGCGCGGGCTACCTGCTCGCTCCAGTCGCGGGCCTGACCGACCAGGTTGCTCTCCGGGTAGACGCTCGTCCAGTTCTCGTCGAGAGCGTTGAAGGCCTTCGTAACGACGAGCCCGCCGACGCCGCGCTTCTCGGGCTTATCGCGGAAGGAGCCGATCGCGGCGACCTGCGCCCAGGTGTCGAGACTCACTTCGCTGGCAAGCCCGCTCAGCTCTTCCTCGCTCAGTGGTGCATTCGTCGCGGCCGCAACAGCGGGGGCGGCGTCGGCTTTGGTGTTCGCCACGGTCCACTTAGCCCACGCAGCTTTCTGTGCGTCTGGCGAAAGAAGCGAGAAGGCAACGCGGCGCTCGCCTTCGGCGGTCTTCACCACGACCTCGCTCGGTGCGGAAAGTTCCCCTTCCAAAACAGTGCCGTCGGTGAGGTGAATGGTTTCGGCGCGCCCGACGGAGGCGGCAAAAGCCAATGTGCTGAGGGTAACAATCAACGTGGTGTGGTTCACTTTCATGTTGCCTCGATGACCCGGAACTCCCGTTCTCATTAGAAAATCTATTTTCTTGGGAAGCGTGGATTTTTTCTAAGAGAGCAGCTGCTGGTTAACTCGAAGACGCCAAGACTCGAAAGAGGAGCAGGGCTGGAGGTTACGCTTGGTGCTCAGTAAATGCGGTCATCCTGAGCGGAGCGCCGCTTTGGGCGCGCAGTCGAAGGACCCCGTGGCAGGTCCTGCAAGAGGCCGCCGCGGAACAGGATGCTCGTTCGTCGGGCTAGATGCTGCTGGAATGCCACGGAGTCCTTCGACTGCGCTGCGTCCACCTTTCCACCTGCGCTTCGCTCAGGATGACTGGTAGGCGAGGGTAGTCTTCAACCATCAGATCACCTGCTTAGCGTCTTTGTGTCTTGGAGTTAAGCCGCTCCTCAAGCTGGCAACCCGCACTGACCGCGCTGACGGAGCACATGATCACACAGCACGAGCGCCGCCATGGCTTCGACCATCGGGACCGCGCGCGGGAGGACACACGCATCATGCCGGCCACGCGCTTTCAACTCCGTTCCCTCGCCTTCTGGGGTCACGGTTTGCTGTGCGCGGAAGATCGTCGCCGTCGGCTTGAACGCGATGCGAAAGAAGATGTGCTCGCCATTGCTGATCCCGCCCTGGATTCCGCCGGAGCGATTGGTTTCCGTACGCACCCGCCCTTCACGCATGACAAAGGCGTCGTTGTGCTCCGAACCGCGGAGTGCGGCCCCAGCGAAGCCCGATCCGATCTCAAAACCTTTGGTCGCGGGAAGGCTCATCATCGCTTTCGCGAGTTCGGCTTCGAGTTTGTCAAAAACAGGCTCTCCGAGTCCCGGTGGCACATTCCTCATGACGCATTCGACCACCCCGCCGACTGAATCCCCTTCGCTTCGAACCTCTTTGATGAAGTCAATCATCCGAGTGGCCATTCCGGAGTCAGGG
>DASVRY010000585.1:0-3533 GCA_036388395.1 Chthoniobacteraceae bacterium | reverse complement strand
ACCCGAATGAACTTCCCGTGGACTAACAGCCAGCACATCACTGGGGACCTGCGCACGAACGTGCAGAAACTCAAGGATGTGACCCCTGCCGGCGTGCTCCTCGGTAGCGGCAAGCTCGCGACCAAGCTGGACCGGCTGGATCTGATCGACGAGTATAAGCTCCTCGTCCACCCCAGGATCGCCGGTCACGGACCGACCCTTTACCAGAGCGGGCTTCCCAGCACGCGACGGCTCGAGTTGGTCTCGTCGAGGCCGCTCCGCAATGGCGCAGTCGCTATGCACTACCGGCGCGTGCGCGACTAACCAAGCGCGTCAGCAAATGCTCTGGAACTGTATCTCGCATGCAATCTGCGCGCCTTGTCTTCCGAGCGTTTGGGGGCGCATCGACTCAGCGCAGCCGATGCCAAACGCATGCGGGTGCTTCAGCTTCACTCGTGTGACGAGGTAGATGAAGCGCCTGAAAGCCCGCTGATTGCTGCTGTTTAAACATTCCTGGCGGTTCAATTTAGCCGAACTCGGACTCGCCTACCTGCAGGTCTGCGCTCGTTGTGGCGCACATGCAGTTGCCGTCGCGGAGGATCTCAACGACTGGCGCGGGGCTTATGCTCCTTGAGTGGTGATACGCCCGTTCCGCTCAGGATCTTTCGAGTGCCAGCAATCACCTCCAAGCGTGTGCTTCGACACCATCCTGCCAAGTCGTGTTGGTGAGTGTGGCAAGTCGTTGTTCCAGCCAGTCGAGTAATCAAGGAGCGGATTCCGGCACGAAGTCTCCAGAGCGACCTTCAAAGGCAAACCCGCTAGACAGGCAGTAATGCGGCAGAGTGCCCTCGGTGCCATCATCCGCCCGCACGGTGCATTCTCGCCCATTGGTCGCGACGACCAGGACGAACGCGTCGTTAGGCAAGCAGGGCTTCGCGTGGGATTCGCAGGGGTAGTCGATCCAGGCGCGCATGCCGGCGGTAACGGAGAGCTTCCGCATCATCATGGCGAGGAAGGTAGCAGCGCCCAGCGGAGGCTCTATCCGATTTGAACGAAAACTTACGGCTGAATCCCACGACGGCGCGGTTGTGAACAGTGACCCCGTCGCCGGTGGCACCAGCCCGACGGCATGCCCGGTGGGCTGCTCGATGACTCGGGAGTTGCTTACACGAACGACTTGGTTGGAGCCACGACTACCACTGGATACATCATCGATACCCTATCCGATGAGCTACGCAATCGCGGAGGGCCCGATGGGCAACCATCACCCAATGGCAGCAACGTTTTCGCATCCAATGAGCGCAGTCTCCCGCGGCGACCGCCGCATAAAGGAGGCGTTGCGGAACCTTGGTGTGTCGGAGACACCCTTAGTTATGATGAGAGAGGAAAACAGACGTCCGCAGTGGGTAGAGGATTAGGAAAGTGACAAAATTTTGAGCGAAGTCGCTGCTTTTCCAGCATTCGCGTTCAAATTAAGTTAATCCACCTGTGTTGGGTTTCAGTCTCGGGTCTCGAAAGCGGCACCCGCCCTTATATGCCTCGACATCCCCTCACGTATTGACGACCTTCGGCGGGCTCAATCGGCGCGTTCTCTGCGCTTCGTCATGAATAAACCAGAACGGGCCAGCCCCACCTCCCAACTGACAAAGAAACTGGCTGAGCCGAATTCAAGACCGGCTGCGAAACTCACCCCCCAGTCCGAGGCTACTGCCGACGACTTGGGCGAACTGACCGAACGGCGGCAGGCGGCGCGCCGCGTCGCGGAGCAACGGGCACGAACGCGGACCATGGCTCGCTCGCAAAGTATTTCGGAGAAGTTAGCCATCGCCGCTGAAGAAGTTTCCTCTGCCATCACGGAAGCCGGCAGCGCGGTTCACGAGATTCACAAAGCGATCCAGTCGATCGCCTCAGCCGCCGAGGAGTCGAGTTCGGCCGCGGAAGAATCTCGATCGGCGATCAGCCAGATCGAGAAAACCGCCGATTCTTCGCACGCGAACGCCCGCCAGTCTCATGATGCGGTGACGCTTCTTCTGCAACAGGTGCGCGCCAGTGGCGTTGAGATCACCAGCGTGGTGAACGGGGCCCTCGAATCAGCCTCTGCGAATACGCAATCCGCGGAAATGATCGGGCAACTGGAACTGCTCTCGAACGACATCAGCAAGATCGTATCGACCGTGGCCGGAATCGCCGACCAGACCAATTTGCTGGCGCTGAACGCCGCCATCGAAGCTTCCCGCGCTGGCGAAAACGGCCGCGGGTTTGCGGTGGTTGCCGAGGAAGTCCGGATCCTGGCGGAACGCAGCGAAAAGAGCGCGCGGCAGGTCCAGGAGGTAGTTGGTGAAATTCAATCGCAGGTGCGGCAAGTGAGCGAAGATGCTTCTCGCGCCGGGGATCGTGGACGCCAGGAAGCAGAGAGCGCGAAAAGCATTACGATCGATCTCGGGGAGATCGAGAAGAGCTGCACGGAGATGCAGCGTGTCTCGGAACAACTCGCGGCAAATGCCGGCGCGATGCTTCAGGCTGGCAAAGAATATCTCACCGAAGCCGAGCAGATTGCCTCGGCTGCGGACGAGGCGGCTTCGGGGTGTGCGGAAGCCCTGCGATCCGTCGAGGAGCAGTTCAAAGCGTTTGAGGAAATCGGCGAAGCCTCACAAAAGCTTGCGCTTCTTTCCGACTCGCTGCGGACTTCCACCGACGGTCAGAAATCAAGCGAGGAGCTCGCAGCTGCTGCGGAGGAGCTTTCAGCGAACACCGATGAAATAAAGGCAGCGGCAGCGCAGATCGCAGCAGCGATCGAACAGATCGACAAGGCGGCCAGGTTGCAGTCGCGCTCTTGTGAGACGTCTGCGCAAGTCGGCGGGCGCCTGGCACAACTCGCGGCTGAGACTACCCGGCACGCGGATACCTCGCTGGTTCAGATCCGTTCAGCCGTCCAGCTACTCGATCGAAACCGCACGAACATCGGCAAGCTCGCCGAGAGTATCCAGGAATCGCAGTCCTCTTCATCAGCGCTGTTTGAGAGTGTCTCCTCACTGGACGACCTCGCGAGGGATGTGGAGAAGGCCGTCGATACGATCGTCATGATCTCGCTTCAGACCAACATGCTCGCGGTGAGTGGGAGCATCGAGGCTGCCCGCGTGGGTGAGTTTGGGCGTGGGTTCTCGGTTGTTTCCAGTGATGTGCGGGCCCTGGCAGCGGAGACGGGGGAGAGTGTCGGGCGCATCAAGGACATCGTGCGCGCCATCCAAAACCAGATCCGCAAGGTGAGCACGATCGTGGAGATCGCCTCCCGCCGGTCGGGCGAGGCCGCAAGCCGAGCCGGGGTTGCCGCCTCGGGGCTGGGCATCGTCAAAGACATCGCCCACCAGGTTTCCTCCGGAGTGGAAGCAATTAGCGCCGCGATGAGCGAAACCGCCATGGCTGTCCAGCAGGCGAATCAAGCTAGCGAGCAGATCGCAACAGCGGCTGAGCAAGTCAGTCGCTCCACGAGCGAAGCGGCGAGCGCTGCTGAGCAGGCGAGCAAAGCGGCTGCAGAGATCGCCGATGCGGTGGAG
>DASVRY010000584.1:0-4267 GCA_036388395.1 Chthoniobacteraceae bacterium | reverse complement strand
ACGATCTCCTGGATGTATATCCGGATGATGGGCGGCGAAGGGCTCACCGAAGCGACGCGCATCGCGATCCTCAATGCGAACTACATCGCTCGCCGGCTGCAGCCCTATTTTCCGGTGCTCTTCAAAGGTCGCGATGGTCTGGTCGCGCACGAGTGCATTATCGATGTGCGGCAGTTCAAGCACACGACCGCAGAAGACGTGGCCAAGCGTCTCATGGATTACGGCTTCCACGCACCGACCCTGAGCTGGCCCGTCGCAAACACGCTCATGATCGAACCGACGGAGAGCGAGTCGAAAGAAGAGCTGGATCGCTTCTGCGAGGCGATGATTTTCATCCACGCCGAAATGACGGCAGTGGAAAACAGCACCGCGGACAAAGCCGACAACCTGCTCAAAAACGCACCGCACACTGCGCCGTCACTGCTCGCGAGCGAGTGGTCGCATCCATACACCCGCGAACAAGCCGCGTACCCGGCCGCATGGCTGCGTCAGCATAAGTTTTGGCCGACGGTCGGCCGCATCGACAACGTCTGGGGCGACAGAAATCTCTTCTGCTCCTGCGTGCCGATGGAAAGCAGCGACTAGCCGGGTCGTTTAGCGACAGGCCAGAGGTATTAGCCACAGATTAACACAGATGGAACACGGATGACGGAAGCGGAAGCTGCTGCTGCCTCCCCTCCATCCGTGAAAATCCGTGTCCATCCGTGGCTAGTTTTTCTTTCGCACGAAACACGGGCATCCCCTCTCCGTGGCCTCCGTGCTCTCCGTGGTAAAACCTCCCCGCGGCCGCGACTCAGAGTGCGTCGCGTAGGATTCTAAAGATGGCCGTGTTATCGATGAAGCCGCGGAGCTTCTCCGAGCCGCTCCCCTGCCCTACCGCAATGACATCCTCGGCGGTGTTCAGTGCGGAGGGTGTCTGGTAAGCGGTCGGCTCATTCGCGGCGGGAGGCGTTGCTCCATTGGGTCCAGTCGCCCAGGTAATTGACGGATAACCAGCCGCCGTCGTCCCCAGCAGCGCCACTCCATGATCGAGTCGGGTGGGGTAGCCGTTCAGCGTCATCCCGCCTGTGGCGTGTTTGCCCACCGCCAGGATTAGCGACTTCTCTCCCGCGTATTTCATCGCCGTGCCGACCGCATGATCGAGTGCCAGCGTCTCTTCCAACACTCGTTCCCCTTGATTCAGTTCCGCCGCCCGTGTCACGAGGGCCGAGTCCACGATCAGGAGGTAGCCGGTCCGGTTTTGCTGCAGAAACTGGACCGCGCGGCGCACCATGTCGCTGAGCGACGGTTGCTGCTGCGCCGCTTCGATCTCATCGCGAAAGGCGAGCCCCCGGGGCGCGAAAAACCCAAGCAGTCCCTCGGTCCGAAAGACCGCGGCACTTTCCAGCTCGGCCTTGCTCGAAATCAGCTCCCGGCCTTGCTGTTTCAACTCCGCGAGCAAGTCGCGACCATCACGCCGGCGTCCGCCTTTCTCGGGCGGGAGAAAATCCGCGGCCCCGCCTCCGAGCGCGACATCGATCCGCCGTCCGCTGATGAATTGCGCCGCGATCTCCTCCACATTGCGCGAGTCGCCGTGATGCGCGTAAAAGGCTGCCGGTGTGGGATCGGTGAGCTGTCCGGTGGTAACAATCCCAATCGCCCGCCCTTGGTCTTGCGCCAGATCGACAATCGTCTGCAACGATTCCCCTCCGGACCCGATGGCAAGGTGGCGATGACTCACCTTCACCCCGGTGGCCAGCGCCGTCGCCGCCGCAGCAGCATCCGGCACGCTGAAATCGCGCGCGTAATTCGCCACGAGGGCGAGGTTCGGCATGTTCTCGAGGATCAGCCGATGATCCGCGCCGCCTTGGTAAAGCCGCGCCGCCGTGAGATGCCGCGTGACCATTCCGTCGCTCACAAAAACGATTATTCCAAATGGCTTCTGCACCACCCACACGCGGAAGTACAGCACACCCACGCCTGCGAAAAGGAGCAGGCAGAAGAGTGCGAGCAGTTGATTTCGGAGCTTCATCAGGGCAGCGGATTGAATGAGGGCGCCGCAGGGTTGGCAATGCTGGACTCGAAGGCATTCCAGTTGGATCGACCTCGTCCTCCTACTCCTACTCGTCCTCGAAAGCCTTGGATGAACATCGAGCATTCAAGAGTTAGCCACTCGGCACGCACCGAACGACCCGGGAACAGCGGGAACCCTGCCCACACTGGAGAAATTTGGAAGGCAGGAAGGCCGGAACAGAAGGGCTTCGGCGGGGGGCCTCAAGTTTGTGATGGTACGTTCAGCGTTGGCGTTCCTCCAGCCCGCCATTCGGTCGTGTAAATCGGTGGCGGACGCCTGCTGGGGAGCTACGTTGACCGCCCATGCTGCTCCTGCGGCCCTTTTTCCTCTGTACGACCGCGCTCCTGCTCACCGAGTTCTTTTCAGAAAGAGCCGCGGCTGAGCCTGTGTGGGTGGTCAGCAATGGCTTCCATACCTCCCTTGGCTTCCGCGCCCGCGACGTGCCGCAGCTCGCAGTGCTCACGCCCGATCGCCATGCCGACTACGTGTTGATCGGCTGGGGCGATGCGGACTTCTACCGATATCCGGCGACGGCGTGGCTGCTCATCAAGGCAGTCTGTTGGCCAACTCCCGGTGCGCTGCACGTCGTGCCGGTCCGGGGACCGCTCACCGGCACCTTGCGAAATAGTGACATCATCCGCCTCGATGTGACGCCCGCCGGCTTTGCAAAAATGCGAGGTAGGCTGGTGAAGCACTTGGCCATGGACGAGCGAAATGCGGCTGTGTCGCTCGGGAATGGTTACGTCGAGACGAGCCGCTTTTATCTTAGTCGAGAGAGCTTCTACTTTCCGAAAATGTGCAACATGTGGGTGGCTCAAACGCTCCGGATCGGAGGCGTGCGCGTCATCCCGGGAATGGCGATCTCCGCGCAGTGCCTGCAATGGCAGATCGGCCCCCAAGGTCGCCGCCTGAATACCCGCCGCCGCCCCCTCGACGCCTTCTGACCAACTCTTTTCTTCAACTCGAAGACGCGAAGGCTCGAAGAAGAAGGAAGAAGACCTCTGCGACCTATCTGCAACTTCTTCGACTCTTCGAGCCTTCGGGTTTAAACCTCCGAGCACCACATCTCTGGGGTGAGGCTCAGGGTGGTTTCGATCTTGCCCGCGGGGGCTGGAACTCCGTTATTGGCCGCCTGCCATGTCCGTCTGCCTCTTCAATACGTATTCGCGTGAACTCGAAACGTTCACCCCGCTCGACCCCGCTGGTCGGGAGGTGAAAATGTACACGTGCGGGCCGACGGTATATAACTACGCCCACATCGGGAATTTCCGCGCTTACATTTTCGAAGATCTGCTCCAGCGACATCTCGAGGCCCGCGGATATCTCGTCGAGCGGGTGATGAATCTCACCGACGTCGATGACAAGACGATCCGCGGTTGCCGGCAGCTCGGCATGCGCTTGGCGGAGTTCACCGAGCAATACAAACGCGCCTTTTTCGAGGACCTCGACACGCTCCGCATCCAGCGCGCGCACCACTTCCCAGCGGCCACGGACGCCATTTACCTCCAGCGCATGATCGAGATGATCGGGCAGCTCGAGGAGCAAGGCATCGCCTATCAGGCGGAAGACAAATCGGTCTACTTCCGGCTCTCGAAGTTCCCGGACTACGGAAAACTCGCACACTTGAACCTCGACGAACTGCGCCCGAGCGGTCGCGTGAGCAGCGATGAATACGAGAAGGAAAACGTCGGCGACTTTGCGCTCTGGAAAGCATGGGATGAAGCCGACGGCGATGTTGCCTGGGATTCGCCGTGGGGCCGCGGCCGCCCCGGCTGGCACATCGAGTGCAGCGCCATGGCCACCGCCCTGCTTGGGCCGGAGTTGGATATTCACTGCGGCGGCGTGGACAATATCTTCCCGCACCACGAGGCCGAAATCGCGCAGAGCGAATGCTGCACGGGGAAGAATTTCGTCCGCCATTGGCTGCACTGCGCGCACCTGATGGTCGATGGGCAGAAAATGTCGAAGTCGCTGGGGAACTTCTACACGTTGCGCGATCTGCTGGGGAAAGGCTTCAGCGGACGCGAGGTGCGGTTTGCCTTGCTCACCGTGAATTACCGGCTGCCGCTGAACTTTACGATCGCCGGCCTCGAAGGTGCGCGCGCGGCGCTGCATCGGCTGGATGAGTGGGTGGCGCGACTCCGCGACCTCGCGGCCGACGGCTCGACGGCCTCCACGAACGAAGCGGCGGTGGAGCCGTTCTTCGCTGCGCTC
>DASVRY010000583.1:0-2748 GCA_036388395.1 Chthoniobacteraceae bacterium | reverse complement strand
CGCCTCTTGCTGGGCTTTGAATTCACCTTCAAACGAAACGAAGTAGCCCTCTGGCAGCTTTACCTTTTCCTGCACCTCGCGCTGGAGCTGCTGAACCAGTGATTGGAGATCCCGCTCCGTAGTATTTGCGCCGATGACGATCCGTCGCTGCGTGTTCTCGCGATTGATGACATTAGGGCCGGTGGCCTCGCGCACGTCGGCGACGAGGCGCAGCGGAATTCGGCGCGCGGTTCCATCCGCGGAATTCACCCCAGTCTCGATCGGCAGCTCGGCAAGTTTACCCGGTTCGTCGCGCCACTCGAGCGGCACGCGCAGCACGAGGTCGAGCGTACGTTCGCCTTCGCGCAGCTCCGCCACAGTCTTGCCCCCAAGCAGCGTGGCGAGCTGTTCATTCACCTGCCCAGGCTGCACGCCATAGGCCAGCGCGCGTTCGCGATTCACCACGATCTTGAGCTGCGGAATGGGCACCTGCTTTTCCAAAAAGACGTCAGCAAGGCCCGCCGTGGCTTTGGCGATGCGCTCGATCTCTCCACCGATCGTGCGGAGCTGGTCGAGATCGGGGCCGAAGACCTTGATTGCGATCTTCGCCGAGACGCCGGAAAGCATGTGCGACAGCCGGTGACTGATCGGTTGGCCGACATTGGTAAACGTGCCGGGGATCAGCCCGAGCCGCTGCCGGATCTCCGCGAAGACCACCTGCCTCGATCGCCCTCCTTCATGAAACTCCACGTCGAATTCGTTTACCGAAACCGGCATTACGTGATCGTCTCTTTCCGCCCGGCCAGCGCGCCGGCCCACGCTCTTCACCTCGGGAATAGCCTGCAGAAGCTGCACACCTATCTCCCCAATTTCGTTGCTCTGCTGCAGCGAAGTGCCCGGCGCGGAGGCGAAGGAAACTGTCGCGCTGCCTTCATTGAACGTGGGCAGGAACTCCTTTCCCATCACCGGATAAAGCGCGAGCGCCCCGGCGAGCAGGATCGCTGTCCCGGCGAAAACGATGAACGGCTGCTCCAATGCAAGCCGCAGCACCGTGCGGCGGACGAAGCCTTTTAGCATGCGTACCAGCCAGCCATCAGGGTGTGCGGCTGTGACGGCGCGCTTTGGATTCAGGAGTAGCGAGCAGAGCACCGGGATGACGGTCAGCGACACAACGAATGAAGCGGCCATGCTCGTGATCGTGGCAATCGCGATCGGGGTGAAGAGCCGGCCTTCCAAACCTTCCAACCCAAGCAACGGCAGGAAGACAAGCACGACAATGATCGTCGCGTAGAGAATGGAATTCCGCACCTCACTGGAAGCATCTGCGATCACCGTCAGCTTCGCTCGCGGTTCGGGAGAAGCGGCATTCTCACGCAGCCGTCGATAGACATTCTCGACATCGACGATCGCGTCGTCGACGACCATCCCGATCGCCACAGCCAGGCCGCCGAGCGTCATCGAGTTCACACTTACCTCGAGCCACTTGAAGACAAGGAGCGTGATCGCAAACGAAAGCGGCATCGCCGTGAGCGTGATTGCCGTCGTCCGGAAGTTCAGGAGAAAGAGAAAGAGGACGGTCGTGACCATGATCGCCCCATCGCGGATTGCCTCTTTCAGATTCCCGATCGCGTGTGAGATGAAGTCGCCTTGTTGGAACAAGATCACCGCCTCCACGCCTGCGGGTAGCGACGGTTTCAGCTCCTCCAGAGCCAGCTTGATCTTTTCGGTGAGCGCAAGCGTATCGAATCCCGGTGACTTATCGACCGATAGAATCACCCCCATTGTGCCGTTCACGCTCGCATCCCCGCGCATCGGCTGAATGCCATGAGCGACTTTCGCCACATCACGAATGAGGATTGGGCGATCGCCGATCGTCTTGATCACGGTGCGGCCGAGCTCCTCGAGATCTGTGCTCATGGCCAGATTGCGCACCATGATTTCGCGTGTGCTCGTAGTTAGATAGCCGCTCGTCGAGTTTGTCGCCGCGCGCGTCACGGCGGTTTCCAGCTCCTGAAAGGTCACGCCTGTCGCCATCATGCGGTTTGGGTCCGGTTGCACCTGCACCTGTTTTACCCCACCGCCGATGGTGAGCACCTCGGCCACTCCGGCGATGCTCTGGAGGCGGCGTTTGATCGTCCAATCTGCGAGCGTCCGCAGCTCCATGGGCGGAATCTCTTTGCTCCGCAAGCCGACGAGCAGGATCTCGCCCATGAGCGAAGAGACCGGCGTGAGCGTCGGCTCCAGGTTGGTCGGCAGGGAGCTGCGGGCCGCCTGCAGTCGTTCCTGCACGAGCTGCCGGGCGCGATAGATATCCGTGCCCCAGCGGAATTCGGCGAAGACGAGTGAAAGTGAGACGTCAGAGTTCGATCGGAGCCGATCCAATCCGCCGACGCCCTGCAGCGTGGCCTCGAGAGGTTGCGTGACCAGCACCTCGACTTCCTCCGGAGCCAGGCCGGGGCATTCGGTGAGGATGGTCACCGTCGGCTTGGTCATGTCGGGCAGCACCTCCACCGGCAGTTGCCGCAGCACCTGCCAGCCGAAGACCAGCAAGAGCAGAGCAACCGCGAGGACGAGCGGCCGGTGCTTGAGCGAAAGCCGAATGAGCGCGTTCAGCATGGCATTAGGCCACCGTTCGGTTCCGGAACACGAGGCTCAGCAAAAGCAGCAGCAGCAGCAATCCGGTGCTCGCGGCGAAGAAAACGGTGAGCGGAGTGAACCCTTGTGCCCCTCCGCCGCCAGCTCCTGCCGCGCCGCCTCGCGCTGCGGCCT
>DASVRY010000582.1:0-5442 GCA_036388395.1 Chthoniobacteraceae bacterium | reverse complement strand
CACATTCGCGACTACGCCTGCTGCAGCCGGGTGGACGCGCGGCACTGCGGCCTTTGGGGAACCCGGCTCCGCAGAAACCGGCGTATATGCTCCTCCTTCGCCTGAAAACAGTCCTGAAGTTGCATCTGCTTTGCCCCCCTTTGCGAGTCTTCCTACCAAGGGCGCTCGTTGAATAGACAATCCTACCATGGTCGGATCATGAAGAAAGAGTCATGCCACCGGTGGATCGAAGACCGGTGGAACACTACCGACCTCGTCGAGGGTTTCTCCTCAGGACTTCCTGCTTCTCTCAGGAGTTTCCCAAGACCTTGCTCCCGAGTTGCTTGCACCGGCTCCTCACTGCACGAACTCACTAGACCCGGTAATCGGCCCTTGAGAAACCGCTTTCTCAAAAGGCGCTACTCGTCGCCCAAGACTCGCTTAAATGCGATGCTCGCGGTTGTCTGACCGCAGGTGGATCGTCTTGTTCCGCAGATCGTGATACGCAGTGATGTAGCGCAAAGTCCGGCTCTTTGCCCTCATGAGGACAGAGTGGGTAACGGCAATGTGCTTCTTCACCAGCACGCCTTTCAACATCGAGCTGTCACTGATGCCCGTCGCGCAGAAGATGATATTCGGGCCGTTTGCGAGATCGTCTGCAAAGAAAACCCGGTTCAGGTCGTCACCCACCCCGCCCTCGATAAGTTGTCGCTTCTCCTCTTCGTCGCGGGGCCACATTTTTGCCTGAATATCGCCACCGAGGCACTTCAAGGCGGCCGCTGCCAGCACTGCCTCGGGCGAACCGCCGACTCCAAGGTAACAGTCGATGCCGCTGTCGGGGATCGATGGCGCAATGGCCGCTGCAATATCGCCATCAGCGACCATCCGCAGGGATGCGCCGGTGCGACGCACTTCCTCGACCAGCTTCTCGTGACGCGGACGATCCATCACCACGACCACCACGTCCTGCACGCGTTTGCGAAGGGCACGAGCAATCGCACCGACGTTTTCCTCCACTGGATTCTCCAGCTTCAGGGAGGCAAAGCCGGTCCGCTCCATGTAGCTCACCACATCCGGGCCGTAGGCGAGCTTCATCATGTAAAAGCTCGGGATATCCTTGAGCGAGTAGCGCACCGCCGGCGCCGGGCTCGCGGCAGCGATACACGCGATCGAATTCGGTGCGCCTTTGGCGATATTCGTCGTGCCGTCGATCGGATCCAGCGCGATGTCGAACTTCGCCGTGCCTGGGATCCACGTGCCGAGGTGCTCCCCTTTGAAGATGCCCGGCGCGTTGTCCTTGATGCCCTCGCCGATGACGACCTCGGCTGAGATATCCATTAGATCGAACATCCCTCGAATGGCATCGCACGCGGCGGCGTCAGCCAGCTCTTTCTCCCCCCGGCCGAGCCATTGGATGGAATTGAGCGCTGCCGCCTCGGTGGCGCGGACAAAGTCGAACTCAATAACCCTTTCGACGTCGTGATATTGTTGCTCGGCGGACTTCATTTGTCGGACTTTGCGCAGCCGGTGAGCAGAAATTCAAGCAGCCGGAACCGCGAGGACCAAGTGGAGCCCGGCTTCGTCCGCAGGAGCGCTCTCTCCTAGCGATTGAAAGCTATTCCTCTTTCAGCGGGATGCCTTCGTGGCGCAGCACGGCGAAGACATCCTTGAGGAGCGCTTTGTAGTGCTGCTGCACCACGAAGTCCGGCGCCTCAGCCTCGAGCGCCAGGTAATCGGCGTAATCTTCCTGCAGCTTTAGCCCGAGCAAAGTCCGGAGCTGATCTCCCGGATCGGCGACCGGTTCGCCGCTCATCACGCCCATGCTCACCGCGCGGTCCTCGCTATCCGCGGCCAATTCGTCGATGCGGGTCTGCAATTCCACAGCCCTCGCTTCGAGCTGCTGATTAAGCCGCGCCAGCTCCTCGATCGTCGGCTCTCCATGGACAATCGGTGTCGGACGCTCAGGAGCACCCCGGCGGCCACTAGCACCACCACCACCACGGCCACGGTCGTCTTCCCGCTGGCGGAGCTTTGTCTGCGCGGTGTTCAGCTCGTTGCGGAGCGACTGCACGTGCGCCTCGATCTGGCGCAGCGTCTCGTTGAGATTGAATCCCTGAGCTGCGCCACCGGCACTGCCACTCCCGGCATTCCTCGGCTGGTAAACGGGACGCTCTTTTCGCTGGTCGCGATCACCGCGCTCGCGGTCGCCACGCTCGCCGCGATCATTCCGTTCGCGATCCCGTTCACGCGAGTCACGAGGCTCACGGGCAGAATCACCGGAGTCTGCGGCGACGGGTTTTTGCGGGCGAGGTTCGTAGACCGGACGCTCCTTCCTCGGCGGAGGGGCGTCGGTGCTCTCTTGGTCGTCGTCCTCGTCGTCGAAGTCTTCTTCATCGCGGTCCGCAGGAGCGGGGTCCACCCGCTCGCCCCGGGGCTGATCGCCGGGCGCGGGTGAAGGTGCGTCAACCGGCGCGGGCTCGGCAGTGATTGGTTTCAGCGCGGCGGCGATGGCTTCCGGCAGCTCTGCGACCTCATTCCGCAAGGCACCCTGCCATTTTCCGCTCCAACGGGAGACGGCCTTCACAACCGCAGCGAGTGCGCTCTCATGGAGCTTCGTGAGGCGTCCGCCTTCACCCGCCCACTTGAGCACGCCAAGCTGCGTGACCGGCGGGTGGGGAAGCGAGAAAGCAGATACCACCGCGCAATGGACGAGCGCTTCGGCTTCGGCAGGCTTCAGCTCTGCGAGCGGGAGCTGCGCGACCCAAGGCCGGGCTTTGCCGATGAAGACATTCGAAAAAATCTGCGCCTGCCGCCCTCCGAGGAGACCAGTTTCCTTGTCCTTGAGTTCCTTCACCACGCCGATCGCCACCTTGAGCGCGGCCGGTACGTCGATCTTGAAAAGTCCGCGAGAGAGACTCAGGCGCATCCGCCGGACGGCGTCGCTGTCTTCGTCGCCAAGTGCTTTTAAAAGCTGCGTCTTGGAGGTCACCTTCATCTCCCCCCAGGCACCTGTGACCGCGTCCACACCCACCACCCAAACAAACCTCGGAAGCAAGAGCGCGGCGCGAGCCACACCGGCTTTGCCGCCGAGCAGCTCCTGTTTGAGCAAAGTCTTGGCACGGTCTTCATCCGGCGCCGAAAGCCGGCCGTTTTGGGCGCGGGCGACGAGCTGATCCAGCTCGTCCATTTCTCCGGGAGGATGCGCGCCTGTTTCGCCTTCCCCCTCCTGGAAAGATGCAGGGGCAGCTGATTCTGCCGACGCCGTCTCGGATGGCTGAACATTCGGGAGCTCGGCGTCCGAGGCCGACGGCTCGTCCGCACCGGTATCGAGAGTAGTGAAAGGGGCGACCTCCTCTGGCTGCGGTGCTTCAGCAGCAGCCTCTCTAGCCACTTCTGCGGCTACCTCCGGTGCAATTTCCGCCGCGCCATCTGCCAGCTGCGGCGCCTCCCCAAGGTTCTCCACAGGCGGGTCGAGGGGCGTGGCAGGGCTGGTTTCATCCGCGTCGGAAGTCGTCTCCATGATCAAAATTAAGTGGCTAATACGCTCGGAGTACCCCGGCAAGGCGAGGAAAAAAGCGGCAGGTTTTTCTTTCGCGCGCCAGCGCTGCGCCTGTAGCCTCGCACCTCTATGGCCACGAAAACGGACGCTCCGCCCGAAGAGAGCAAAGTCATCACTGCTCGCAACAAGAACCTCGACCTGGCCATCCAGCAGATCGCGAAGGACTTCGGCGACGGCGCGATCATGCGCCTCGGCGAGAAGACCAGCATGGACGTGGAGTCGATTGCGACGGGCAATATCCTCATTGACCGTGCACTCGGCGTGGGCGGTTTTCCGCGCGGCCGAATCGTCGAAGTCTTTGGCCCGGAATCCTCCGGTAAAACGACCCTCACGCTGACGCTCATCGCTCAAGCGCAGAAGCTCGGCGGCCTCGCGGGTTTCATCGACGTGGAGCATGCGCTCGACCCGCAGTATGCAAAGAAACTCGGCGTGAACCTCGATGAGCTGCTCGTCTCCCAACCAAGCTCCGGTGAAGAAGCGCTCCGCATTTGCGAGACGCTCGTCCGCTCGAACGCGCTCGACGTGATCGTGCTCGATTCCGTCGCAGCGCTCGTCACCAAGGCAGAACTCGAAGGCGAGATCGGCGACACCACCGTCGGCGCTCAGGCGCGCCTGATGAGCGCAGCGCTGCGCAAGCTCACGTCGCTGATTTCCAAGGCGCGGACGATCTGCGTCTTCACCAACCAAATCCGCGAGAAAATCGGCGTGATGTTTGGTAATCCGGAGACCACACCTGGGGGCAAGGCGCTGAAATTTTATTCGAGCGTTCGCGTGGACATCCGCCGCATCGGCGCAATCAAGCAGGCGGATGGTCAGGTGATGGGCAACCGCACCAAGATCAAAGTGGTGAAGAACAAGGTGGCGCCGCCGTTTACGGAAGCAGAGTTCGACATTATGTATAACGAGGGCATCTCGGCCACGGGATCGCTGCTCGATCTCGCTCTTGAACAGGGGCTGGTGGAGAAACGCGGAAGCTGGCTGAGCTACAAGGGCTCTCAGCTTGCCCAAGGCCGTGACGCCGCCAAGGAAGTGCTCCGGACCGACTCTGCGCTTTACGACGAGCTTTATGCCGCCGTACTCGCGCGGCTGGATGAAGAGAAAGCGAAAGGGAAGTAGCGGAAGGGCTAAGTCGGAGGTCGGTCAGCTGAGACGTTCACGTGGGTAGAACAACTATCGAAAGTTTTCCCTGGCCGATTATCCCAGCACTCATCGGCTTTGCTATAGCTTTCTGTGTGCAGTTCCGGCTCCGGCATCACATCGATCGTGACAAGATCTTGCAGGTCGAGGACCTGGCAGACCTTTACCCAAACAGCATTCCGCCACGCGGGGTTCTGACTGCCCGCGGCCTGCAGCTCTATCGCTGGTTCTGGATCGGCGGTGGTCTTTTTGCGGCCGGCCTTGTGCTGAGCGCGCTGCTCTATGCAGAGCCCGCGAAGTCCAAGGCGCCGGCTGAGCGCGCCAACTCCACAGGTGACGGACCTTTCGCTCGAGAAGCCGGATAGGTCGTAAGACCTCTCGGACCATCACACCTTTCGCGACTCGCTTCCTTTCAGTGCGGCGATAAACTCCTTCTGAGCGGGCGACCTGGAGCGGGCACGCTGCGAGATCACCCCCAGCGGGCGGAACAACTTCGGTCCGTCGAGACGGATCGACATCAAGGTGCCGTTCGCCGCCTCCAGCCGCACGGTATTCGACGGCACGATCGAGACGCCGCTTTCGATCTCCACGGCACGTTTCACCGTCTCGATATTGTCGAATTCCATCGTGTGGATGATCTCCACCTCGCGCTCGCGCAGGTGCCGATCAATCACCTTCCGCGTCGGCAGATCTGGCTCGAAGGCAATGAACTTTTCTCCATTCAATTGCTCCAGCTTGACCTGCGACTTGCTGGCCAACGGGTGGTT
>DASVRY010000581.1:0-1522 GCA_036388395.1 Chthoniobacteraceae bacterium | reverse complement strand
ATCGCGCTGCTCGCGGGTGACGATGGTTCGCTCGTGGTCGATAGCGGGCTGGCCGATCTCGCCACCGGCACGGCTGCTGAGTTGGCAAAGGCTGGTCCACTGGCGCTGCTCGTAAACACACATTGGCATTTCGATCATGCCGGCGGGAATGAACGGCTCGCCCGCGCCGGCGCACGCATCGTGGCGACGGAGAATTGCCGCTCGCGACTCGCTTCGGAACAAAAGGTTGAGGCGCTGGCCATGACGTTCCCGCCCGCAGCGATGTCCGCACGCCCAGTCGTCACCTTCACCCAGGAGACAACACTGCACCTCAACGGTGAGCGCATCCGCCTCGTCCCCATCCCGCCGGCGCACACCGACGGCGACGTGTTCGTCCGGTTTGAAACCGCGAACGTCCTGCATCTCGGCGACACCTTCTTCCACGGCGTCTATCCATTCATCGATTACTCCAGCGGCGGCTGGATTGGTGGAATGGTGGCGGCGGTGAAGACGGCGCTCACTCTCACGGATGCAACCACGAAGATCATCCCAGGACACGGTGCAGTCGCTTCGCAGGCGGATTTGAAGGGCTATCTAACTTTCCTCGAGACTGCACACGAGCGCCTCGCGAAGCTAAAAGCCGCGGGCAAATCCGCGGACGAAGCGGTCGCTGCTGCGCCTTTCAAGGACTTCGACGAAAAGCTCGGCGGCGGCTTCCTCAAGCCCGAGCAGTTCGCCCGCATCGCTTACGAAGGCCTGCTGCGACACCGAGAGTAGCGGAGTAGCGCCATTTGTTGAGTGGCTGGGGTCGAACCGTGATGCAGGTTCTTGCGCAACCCGCCGGGATCTATTTCCACACTTCGCCCCATACCCAATCCGCTGGTCCAGCCGGGCCGCTCCCGCGCTTCAAGGGGGCTGAGGAGCCGCCGTCGTCTTTCTTGTTTGAGCCGATCGAGTAGAGAAGGAATTCGTTGCTCGCCTTCAGTCGGTAACGCATTTCCGCGGCATCGGCCACGTCCCTCGGAACCGTCTCGAGGAAGACGGGTGTTAGCTCGTCCAAGGTAGCCGGATAGCTGCCGTGTCTCGTCCGAAAATGCTCCAAAGCGCAGACTATGCGCGTCGCCCGAAGCGCGGCCTCCGCGAGCACTGCCCGTTCTGCGACCTTGCCGATGATCGCCTCGAGCTTGCTCGGTTCCGCTTCCCCGAGACTTCCACTCGCTCCACCATCCAGAGGAATTCCATCCAACCCGTCTGCCGCGCTGAGCAGCCATCGGTCGATCACAAGGTTGCTTGCGAGTTGCTCGCTGTAATCTTCCGCGCGATTCACGACCCTCAGCCACAGCCGCCAGCCTCGCGGTTCCAGCTCGAAGATGTCCGTCTCTTCTGTCTGTCGGACGCGATCGGTGTAGGGCTGCTGGCGCGTCCATTCGGAAGCTTCGTCGATGAAAGCTCGCTCCGACTCCAAGGAAAACCGCATGTCCTCGGCCAGGTCAATCGTGCCAAGCTTTTCTGCGACGAGGGGGAGAAGATCGTCCGGCCACAC
>DASVRY010000580.1:0-8188 GCA_036388395.1 Chthoniobacteraceae bacterium | reverse complement strand
AGCCGCCCCGCCTCGTGCGCCACCGTCTCCACCAGCATATCCACGTAGGTTTCTACAGAGACGCCGCTCTGGAAAATGGAAGATGCAAAAACCCACCCGTTGTCGTTCGCGAACAAATTGCCACGATCGACTGTCTCTGAGATACCGAAAAAGCGTCCATACGGGTGGAAAGCAGTGTCATCCCCCCCGATGAAAATGGTCGAAACTTCACCCGGTCCAGCGCGCGTCGGAGCGGCAATGAATGCCACGCCACTACCGTCGAAAAGCGACTGCACGCGGTCCGTGATCTGCGCGATCACCTCCTCGCGTGTGACGAGCGGCCTGAGTTCCTCTGGAACTTCGAAGTGCACATTCGGAACACCCGTGATCGAAACCGGACCACGATAATCCACGGCTTCCCCACCATCGAAGGAGAGGAGAAAGACCTGACCGGCAATCTTCCCGTGGCTTAAAACGTCGAGTTCCAGGCGGGGCAGGATCGGATAAAGATTTTCTTCGGCGGCTTCAACTGCAGCATTTTCCACCAGCTCTTCAGCCCCAGGAGCGGGCGTTTGCTCCATCTCCAACGGGTCCGCGATTGGAGCCGGTGACTCAGGATCTTCATCGAACAACGACGGCATCTGAATCTCCGATGCCGTGTCCAAATCCACGGAAGCTCCCTCAAAAGTCCCACGGTCGTGAATTAACTCGACGCTGGCTGCAGAGAGAACTTCGGGTGTGATCGGCGCCGCCGGTTGTGTGGCGGAGAGCATGATCCGGGTCTCCAACTGCTCCAGCTTGAAGCGATCTTTTGCTTCCCCCTCAAGCACCAGACCAGACCCGCGATAGCTGCTTGATGCGAGAGCAGAAACGCTTGAACCCGCGTCCATCCCTCCAAACAGATCTGGAAACACCCCGTCCATCAGCGGAGACCGTAAGCAGTTGATGGGTGAGGTCGTGCCATTTCCTTCGCCCGGCCGAGCGAGCGGGAGGAGAGTAGCGGAGAAAGGCGAAATGCAAAGAATTTTGTTGGTTGTGTGCCCAAGCTACGGCCGAAAGGTCCTGCTCGTCCGATCCGGCGCTCCCGAGTTCACGCCTCCCACTAGAGCCGATGGACGTCGCAAGAGCCGCCTGGACTTGTGCAGTCGCCCACTCCAACTGCCCCGGGGCTGCAAGCCGATGCCGCTAACCGGGCCGGAGGCGATCCACGACACCTTGATCGCTCCGATCAAGGGCCGCTCTCCCGGAGGCCGGCTAATCGAAGATTCACAAAGCTTAACAGCCTTCCGCCGCAGGATCAGCTCTGCCGAGCTGGCCGATTGAATAACACTCACTGGCCGCGAGTCGGACTGTGGAAACAAACATCAAGCCATGAAAAAAACCATACTTTGTACGCTCCTCGCGATTGTCGTCTCAGGAGTTGTCACCACCGCGGACGCCCGGTCCAAACGAGATCGGGATTACGACAGGCACGGCTATGATCGCCGTGACCGTTACGAGCATTACGATCGCGGGGACCGTCATCGCCATCGCGACCGCGGCAGGTACCGTTCGCATCGCAGCCGGACGGTGTACATCATCGAAAATCGACGCCCAGTAAGGCGCGTCGTCTACGTCCATCCAAGTGGTTATTATTACCGCGTCGTCGGTGGCCGTCATGTCCGGGTCCGCGACCGGTACTACACAAGCTACCCTTCCAATTACTACTACTCCAATGGTCGTCCGCGTGTTGGGATCTCGGTGAACTTCTAAGGTGGGGCCGACCCTCGGCTTTTACACTTAGTTCTTGAGGCCGGGATGCTCATCAGCATCCCGGCCTCTTTGCGCCTGCGGCAGAGCTTGGACGACGAGCCCTCAGCGGAATCCATGCATCCTCCCATGGGGTTCCCCAGCACGAGGATTTACCCGCGTTTTCAAGGACAAGAGGTATGGGGATCCTCGAGACCGGCAAGCCCTCCGAGAATCTTCTCCTCTGGGAAAAACAGCGACGGCGGCACCCACTCTGAATTTGCAGCCGTAAGGGCATGGTGAAGCAAGGCTCCCACGAGCCAAGTGACCACTCCTTTTATTAAGCAAACATCATGGTTATGGATCTTTCCGTGTCGCCTGTCTTAGAGGACACCGCCCGGCTTGAAGCATTACGAGACTCGGCGCTGCTCGATGTCCCGGACGACGAGGCCTTCGATCGCTTTACCAAGCTCGCCGCGCAGCTCCTTGGTTGTCCCGTTTCGCTGGTGTCGTTGATCGACAAAGAACGCCAATTTTTCAAAAGCGCACATGGCCTTCCGCCGGAACTCGCCTCAGTCCGCGAGACGCCGCTTTCTCACTCAGTGTGCCAGCACGTCGTAGCGACAGGCCAGCCATTGATGATCATGGACGCTCGCGATCACCCGCTCTTGCGGGGCAATGGCGCAATCAGTGAATTCGGTGTGGTTGCGTATTTAGGCGCACCTTTGATCACCAGAGAAGGTCATGCCCTCGGGTCGCTCTGCGTGATCGACATGAAGCCGCGTGAGTGGTCGGAGGCTTCGATTGAGATTCTCCAGGATCTCGCCGCAATGGTCATGACGGAGATCGATCTCCGGATCACCGGGAGGAAGCTCCGCACGACGAATCTCGCTTTGCAAATGACCGAGGTGCAGCGCGATGAACTCGTCCACATGATCGTGCACGACCTGCGAAATCCTCTCAGTTCGATGCTGCTCGCCTTGGAGATGGTGGATGAGGTGAGTCTTCGCAAAGATCAGAGCGACCTGTTGAAAATTGCGCGCATCTCTGGCGATCGCCTGCTGGGGATGGTCGGAGAGATCCTCGAGGCGAATAAAGCCGAGGTTGGCCCGCTGCGACTAAATCGGACGCCGGTTTCGCCCAGTGAGATGCTGCTAATCGCACAGGAGCAGGTGGCGCGGTCCGCCGAGGCTGCGGGCGTGAACCTGAAGGCGTGCATCGCGCCGGGTGTAGGCACGGTCTTGATGGACGGCGGAAAGATGCAGCGCGTTCTGGTGAACCTGCTCGCGAATGCCATTCAGCACTCTCCGGGAGAGAGCACGGTGACGACCTCCGTCGAAATCAGCGACCGTGGAGATGCGCTCGTCTTCACGGTGGAAGATCGGGGCGAAGGCATTCCGGCCGCCTTGTTGCCCGTTATTTTCGACAAATACAACCCTGCGGCAGGGCGAAAAAACGGCGCTCCCTCCTCAGGGCTCGGGCTTGCCTCTTGCAAGAAGATCGTCGATGCGCACGGCGGCGAAATTTGCGTCTCGAGCGAGGTCGGTGAAGGGTCAGTCTTCCGGGTGACCATCCCGCGAGCCCCTGCCTACTGAGTCGCTCCTCGGGGGACTCACCACGCGCTTTGGCTTAGATAAAGTTCCGCGCTGTTGCTTGTGCGGCATCGACTTGCCCTCCACCCATCGTCCTTGAATCACCACCTTGTGAGCGAGTTCGGGAATGCCCGTCTCGTTCCGGTGAATCTGCCCCACCAGAAGGTCGATCGCCGCCTTTGCGTGGTCTTTCACGGAACGATCCACGCCAGATCCCCAAGGATCCAAAGCCGGCGTGACGTACGAGGCAACGGCAAGATCTTCCGGAATGCGGATGCGAGCGGCCTTGATCCAGTCCACTGCGGCCGGCAGGTTGGTCCAGATGGCCTCAGGTCGATGCTCATCAATCCACTCCAGCAGTGGCTCCGGACGATACGCTGTGGATTTGAACGACGGAATGGGATCGGAAATCTCGCCCGCTAGAACCTCGTGGGCGTAACGGCTTTCCTCCAGTTCGATCCGCTCCGGCTCCAGTGTAAATACTGCGAGGCCCACGCGCTTGTAGCCTCTCCCGAGCATCTCGTTGAAGACCAACTCCACCTGGCTCGCGGAGTCTCTCATCACCGTGTGTAGCATAGTCGTGTCCATACACTTTCCGAGGCATACGCTCGAAAAGCCGGTGAGATCGAATGGCAGTTCCTTGATCACTGGGCCCCAGAAAACGAGTCCCTGACACGCGCGTGCACAGAGAACCCGCTTCAACCGTTTTGGCGGAAGCTCAGGATCTCGCAACCCGAAGACATCCAGGTGATACCCCAGCGTCTCCGCGCGTGCGCCCAAGCTCTGCAGCACCAGGCGCTCTTCCTGCGCAGCTGGCGATTCAAAGTGCTTCCCCGAAACGAAGTTGTGGAGCAACGCCAGGGGGAACGTTCCCTTCTCCGATCGATCTTTGCGCAGATAGGCCATGTGGCGGCTGATCTGCGCGTCGCACCGGTAACCAACCTTGAGGGCTACTTCTTGAATCCTCGCGCAGGTTTCGTGTGGAAGCTCTGGTGAATTGCGGAGTGCTTTCGAAGCAGTGCCAACGCTCACACCTGCCGCCCGTGCCACATCCCGCATCGAAGGAAGACTCATACCCGAAGCATCCTAACGAAACGGTTTCGGAACAAGTCGATTGCGAGGCCGGTGGATGGAAGTTCAGTCTTTTGCACGAACTCCACTCCTGGGGTTCAGCCGCAGAACTCGATCCCTCACCAACATATCTCATGCAAAAATTCTTCCTCTGTGCCCTGCTCGCGATGGCCGTCTCATCGCCTGCGCAGGCGCAGTTCGCCTACGACTTCAACACCAGCCAGGAGGATGTAAATGCGAAGTTTACGTCTACCGGCGACATCTCAAACAACTGGCAGGCCGCGGGAGGCGTTGGCGACACAGGTCGCCTCGCTGGTGAACCCGGTGCCATCCTCGGGACCTTCTGGAAGACCGGCTACAGCACCTTGTCCACCGCTGATTCGTCGGTGTTCCTGGCCGTGTCTTTCCAGGCCCGCGTCGGCGAGTCCTCAGGCGCGGGTAGCGCCGGGAACGTTGCGGTTGGCATTTCGGACACCAGCACCGGCTCCACTTTCCAGAGCGGATCGAACACCTTCTTTTCCCTAAATTTGAACGGAGCGGCGAACAACCAGTCGCTGCTCCAGATCCAGTATCGGGATGCGTCTGGCTCGACGGGCGGCACCCAGACCGCTGCCTCCTCCGGAGCCCTCACTCTGGCAAACAATGAGTGGTATCAGCTCCGAGCAACCTTCAACCGGGTCGATGCAGGGAGCCTGTCGATCACTAATGCCTCGCTCTGGAGTCTTGGCGTAGACGGTACGGCTACACCCACCGCGCTCGGCAGTACCCTCTCCTCGGGCAACATCACCAACCTAAACACCCTAGAAAACGCCTCGTCGGTCTTCTACGGCTTTGCGATGGGTCAGCTTAATGGGGGTGGGGCCAAGGCAATTGACAACTTCTCCGCCATAGCGGTTCCAGAGCCGTCCTCGGCGATTCTGGGTCTGTGCGGCATCGGTCTACTGTTCGGCTTTCGGCGAGCCCGTCAGCTTGCATCTTTGCGATAACCGGCCGGGTTGTTTCTCAAGGCGCCTTCCACTTCGGCTGGAAGGCGCCTTTCATTTGGAGGTGAGCTGGCAGCCATCCGAGTTCTTTAGCGCTGAATCCGGCTTGAAGAGGCTCACGGAAATCAGTCATAAGGACGACCCTTCGGCGAGTTAGACGTGCACTGTGCGGCTCGTTTGCCTACACACCTCGTCATATGCCGAAGCTCGACCTTCTGATCTCAAATAACCGCGAATGGGCCGACACGATCAAAGCGCGGGAGCCAGATTTCTTCCGTACTCTCGCCCGTCAGCAGTCGCCGGAATACCTGTGGATCGGCTGCGCAGATTCGCGCGTCCCAGCCAACCAGATTGTGGGCCTGCTTCCCGGCGAGTTGTTCGTTCATCGGAATGTCGCCAACGTGGTGGTGCATACCGATCTGAACTGCCTCTCCGTAGTGCAGTTTGCAGTCGAAGTATTGAAGGTGCGGCACATTCTCGTCGTCGGGCATTACGGCTGCGGTGGAGTGGAGGCCGCCCTTTTGAATCGGCGTCTCGGCCTCATCGACAACTGGCTCCGCCACATTCAGGACGTTCGCCTGAAACATGCCGCCAGCCTCGAAGCGGTCCCTGAGGAACGCCGTGCGGACCGGCTTTGTGAGCTGAACGTCATCGAGCAGGTCGTGAATGTCTGCCAGACGACGATCGTCCAGGAGGCGTGGGAGCGTGGGCAAAGCCTAACCGTGCATGGTTGGACCTACGCCCTGCAGGATGGACTGGTGCGAGACCTCAATATGAGCATCAAGGCCGCGGCAGACCTCGCGCCGACGTATGCACGAGCACTCGCCGCCTCGATCCAGCCTGCCGATGCGACGGTAAGCTGATCTCGCAACCGCAGCCTGTGATCACGCGCTCAGCAGCTCGTGGGACAGCACGCTGACGCAATAGATTGCAGCCGTCTCCGTCCGGAGAACGATCGGGCCAAGGGTCATCGGCAGACAGCCGTGGCTCTTGGCCAGACTCAACTCCGCGGGAGTAAAGTCGCCCTCAGGCCCAACCAGCACGAGCACCCGCGCCGGATGCGCGCTGAGCTCGCCGAGGATCTTCTTCAAAGGGCGCGCATCCCCCTGCAATGACGCGATCAACATCAGGTCGAACTTCCCAAGGCTGGAGAAGAAGGTCTTCATCGAGAGAGGCGTATGCACGGTCGGCAGCCAGTTTTGTCCGCACTGCTTTGCCGCTTCGATCGCCACGCGTTGCCATTTTTCCCGCTTCCGCTCGGCCTCGCTCGCACTGCACTGCACAACCGTGCGATCGGAAAGCAATGGGCTGATCGACGCGGCGCCGAGTTCAGTCGCCTTCTCGACGATCAGCTCCATGTTCTTCCCCTTTGGCACGGCCTGCCCGAGCGTGATCTCGCAGCGAAGCGGCGGAGTTCTTGCGTGCTGCAACGCCTTCAGCTCGATCCGATCCTTCTTCACAACTCCGATCTCCGCCGTCGCTTCGACGCCGAGACCATTGAAGACGGTCAAGCGCTCGCCGGGCTGCATGCGGAGCACATCGAGGCAATGGTGCGCCTCGCCGCCTTCCAGCACGAGCCGGTCGACATTCCATTCCGCCGGAGAGATGTAAAAGCGCGCCATGCCGGGCTAGCCGAAGAACTCCTTGGCCTTCTCGAAAAATGATTTGTGCAGCGGCGTATTATCGTCGCCCATCAGCTCTGCGAACTCCTCGAGCTTCCGGCGTTGCTCCGCATTGAGCTTGCTCGGGACCTCCACGAGCACGCGCACCATGAGGTCGCCGCGGTTCGTGGAGTTGAGCGATGGGATGCCTTTGCCACGCAGCTTGAAGGCCGCGCCGCTCTGGGTGCCCGGTGGGATTTTGATCTGCGCCTGTCCTTCGAGGGTCGGCACCTTTAGCTCCCCGCCCAGCGCGGCGACGGTGAAGGACACAGGCACCTCGCAGTAGAGGTTGTTCTCTTCGCGCTCAAAGACCTCGTGCTCCTTGATGTGGATGACCACGTAGAGATCACCAGGAGGCCCCCCGCGGATTCCGGCCTCGCCATTCCGCGAGCTGCGGAGGCGTGAGCCATCCTCGATTCCAGCCGGGATCTTCAGCTTGATCCGCGACGGCATTTCGGTGCGCCCTTCTCCGCCGCATTTCCGACACGGACGCTCGATCACCTGACCGGTGCCACGACAACGCGTGCACGTCTGCGAAACCTGGAAAAAGCCGCGCGAGCTGATCACCTGACCGCGTCCACTGCAGGTCGGACACGTAACCGCGCGGGAACCCGCCTCGGCGCCGCTGCCGGAGCAAACGTTGCAGCCTTCAAGCTTCGAGACCTCGATCTCCTTCTCACAGCCGAACGCCGCCTCCTCGAGCTTGATCTGCATGTCGTAGCGCAGATCCGCTCCACGCTGCTTTCCGTCACGATCGGCACGTTGTGCGCCGCCACCACCAAAGAACTGCTCGAAGATTCCCCCACCCGCGCCGGCTCCACCAGCACCTGCGGCACCGCCGAATACTTCGCGAAAAATATCGAACGGGTCGTGAAATCCACCGCCTGCTCCGCCACGCGGACCAGCGGTGCCTTGTGCGAATGCCCCGTGCCCATACCGGTCGTAGGCGCCGCGCTTTTGGTCATCCATTAGGACGTCATAAGCCTCACCGAGTTCCTTAAACTTCTCCTCGGCCGTATGATCGCCCGGGTTCTTGTCCGGATGAAACTTCACCGCGAGTTTCCGGTACGAGCGTTTGATCTCTTCCGAGGTCGCCGTGCGGGTGACTTCGAGGACTTCGTAGTAGTCGCGCTTGGTAGCCATAGCCATGTCGAATGCAGGACGCGGCTAGCTC
>DASVRY010000579.1:0-4597 GCA_036388395.1 Chthoniobacteraceae bacterium | reverse complement strand
GGCCGTCATCCGGAAGTACTGCAGCGATACCGGATCTTTCACGACGAAGTAGCTCCGGCCTTCGTACATCTGCTGCGTGACGATGAGATCGCGGCGCAACGGTGGCAGGACGACGTTCTCCTGCTCTGGAGGCGGCGACGGAGCGATCGGCTCCGGATGGGCGGCGAGCGCAGGCACAGTCTTGTCCCGCGAGGATTACTTCGCCGCGAGCTTCGCGAAATCCGCGACGCCGCGCATGCCTGCCTTGATCGTGTGATCCGGGTTATCGATCAGCACCTTGACGCGGAAGAGACCGCTCCCCGCGTCGATCCGCGGATCGATGAAAGAGACTTTGCCGTTGAAGGTCACATTCTTCGAAACTGGAAAGCGCACCGTCACCGGCTGATCGAGCTCGACCGTCTGCATGAACTTCGGATCGAGGTAAAACTGCACAAACACCTGATCGATATTCACGATATCGATCAGCTTCTCGACTCGCTCGACGGATTCGCCGGCCTCCTTGTATTTCTTCACCACGGTGCCGGCGAGCGGCGCTCGGACGGTCTTTTCCCGCAAGCGCACCTCCGCGGCCGCGAGCTGGATTTTCGCGAGATCGAGTTCCACGCCTTTTTCCAGAGCCTGCTCCTTGCTGCCCATTTTTTCCTTGAAGAGAGCCTCGGCTCCCTTTGCCGAAAATGCTCGCGCCTCGATGAGCTTCCTTGCCTGTTCTACTTCGAGCACCTCCCGCTCTGAGCGCAGTTGGATCAAGATCTGCCCCTCTTTCACAACATCGCCCTCCTCGACCAGCACGGCCTCGACGACTTCCTGAAGGACAGGCGAGGCGACGCTGACTTGCTTGATCGGCAGAACAAGACCCTGGGTATCCTGCGCCCGCGCCACAGCGGTAAAAGCGCACAGAATCAGCACCAAATAACGAGACGAAGCAAATGCGGGCATAACGTGAGTTGAACTATTTATCACCGAGGTGCGGGTTTTCAATCAGGGAAGACTCAAGATTCAGCAGAACGCACCGCCAAGACATGCCTCATGCGGCTCAGGCAGTCCCCGACAGCTCCGCGTGCTTGCTTCCGGTCGGTAACAATCCGTGTTCATCCGTGGCTGATCAATGTCCCGACTAACCGATCATCCGGAGGCGGAACCAATTCCAGATCGATTTACCCCACAGCATGACCAGCGGCTTGCGGCCAAGATCGATCTTTGCCCGACCAGTGAGCCCCGGCCGGAGCGCCGGCCGCAGGTCGGCGGGCACCTCAATGTCCCGCAAGGTGATGATGAAGACATTCTCCGACTCGCGTGGATAAGCAGCCGCGCTGATCTGCTCATGCTTCGCAAGCAGGCCGTGCAGTTTGATCGCACTCTGGCTGTAGAGGAGGAAGTTCACGTCGCGCGGTTCTCCGGAGCCGTCCCGCGGCACGATCCGCTCCACCTTGCCAATCTCCTTTTCGTTGACCTCCACGTGCAGCTCCCAACGTTCGAACGACGCGACTTCGGCAAACGAAGCCCCGGGCTGAAGGAACTCGCCAACATGGAGATCCACGTCTTTCGTTACCACCACGCCATCGATGGGGCTCCGCATCGTTGCGGCTTCCAGATCCGCGCGGAGCTTCTTCTCGTTCTGCTCCGCGACCTGCGCCTGGAGGAACGCCACCTGCGCGCTCGCTTCATCGCCGAGTCCGCGGTTTCGCTCCGCATCCGCGTAAAAGCGACGCTTCTCCTGCTCATTTGCTTCGAGTTCGGTTTCGATGCGATGCGTATCGAGCTGGGCGACGACTCCCCCTTTCTTTACACGGTCGCCCTCCCGCACGGCGACCTTCACGATCCGGCCCGCAATCTCCGGCACGACCGCTGCGCGGCTCATCGGCTGGAGGACGCAGTTTCCATCCACCCGCTCCATCTTGGGATACAGCAGGATGGCCGCTGCGATCCCGAGGAACAATCCGGAGCGGAGCAGGCTCCGGCGGCGACGCGGCCCTGTGAGTGCCAACTGCGCGCCGCGAATCCGCCGGCTGGTTTTCAGGAACGGCAGCGTCTGGTAATCGTCCGCGGCCTTCAACGAGCGGCCAGTGTGGCCCGCGATCCATTCCGTGATCCGATGCGCGGCTGTGGTGTCCTTGCTCCCGTTTTGCCCCTCGAAAAACCCCTCGACCGTGCTCTCCGCGAAATACGCGCCGACGATCTGCTTGTCGTCATCGAGCAAAGGCGTAACCGCCGCGCTGACCACGTGGCTGAGCTGAAAATAAGCGAGATCGATCTCGTCGGTGCGCGCATGTTGGAGCGCCACCGCATCCGCTCCGGAGCCATCCACGACCGCGGTGGGCAACTCGCCGGTCACTGGCCCCTGTGCCGCTTCCGCTCGGGCGATGAGCTCCTTCTTGGAAAGCAGCACCGTCTCAGGCTTGGCATGCGCACCGACAAAGGCGGCCATTGCCTTCACCATGGAGCTTTTCCTTTCCACCACCTCCTGGCCGGAAATCGCGAGCACCTGCCAACGATCGTTCTTCAGGGTGAGCACCGAGCAACGTTCGCAGCCGATGAGATCCCGGCCATAGTTTGCAGCGAGCCGGGTGACCTCCAGCGGGTCGAGTGAACCAGCGAGATCACTGGCGAATTTCAAGAGATGCTGCAGCCGCTGCGTCTCAAGCACCAGGGTGCCGAGCCGCCGGGATTGCAGGTGCTGCTCCACGTGCGTCGCAAGCGAGGTGAGAAAAGTGACGAATTCCGCGTAGTTTGCCGGGGCGACATAAGGCTGCAGCCACATGTGCAAGACGCCGAGCACCTGCTCTTTCAGGTAGAGCGGCACAAAGATCATCGGATAAGGCGTTTGATTGCCCTCCGGCCGCGGCGCAGGTGCATGCGTCTGAAGCGCGCCAGGCTCCACGGACTGCTGGTTCGTTGCTGGCAGGACGCCGGGGCGCTTCTGCTGCACCACTTCGGTGAGCATGCGCAGGATATTGGCCCGCTGCTGCTCGTTCTTCTGAAAGAGACTGGCGTCAAACTCGACTTCCGCAGCGAGTTGGAATTCGTATGCGCCCTCACCGGTCGTCTTGCCGACGAGCCAGATGGCGCCGCCCTTTGCGTCGCTCGCCTGGACTGCGCGGGTGAGGAACTGTTGGAAGTATTCCTCACTGCGTACATCCGACTTGCTCAGTGCGGCGATTTCGTCGACGAGCCGTTGGATACGTGCGCGTGCAGCTTCAATACTCTGATCCTGGGCCATGGGTGGGGAGCGAAGGTAGGCGCGCCCGCGGGTATTGCAAGGCTCCGGCAGGGCGGGCGTCCTCAGTCGTCTCGTCCTCCTACTCGTCATCGTCCTCGACCCCGCTGAATGAAGGGCCGCAGAGGGCCTTCGAGGACGAGTTCGAGGAGGAGGACGACTTCTCAGCCTTCGGCGTTGGGCGTTCAGCGTTCGACGTTCGGCGTTCGCCCCCCTTCCCTCCGCCTTTTCCCACGTCCGTGCTGGAGCTTTGCCTCACCTCTGCTAGCCTCCGCGGATGCACGACACGCTCTCGAAAACGCTCCCGGAGCCGCCGACTTCGCTCCTTGCCCCGAGCGACACTTTTCCGCGCCGCCACCTCGGCCCGAACGCCACGGAAGTGGCCGAGATGCTCCAGACGCTCGGGCAGCCTTCGCTCGACGCGCTGATCGACGCAGCGGTGCCGGCGAAGATTCGTTCATCCAAACCGCTCGATCTTCCATCCGGTCGCGGCGAACACGAGAGCCTTGCGGAACTTCGAGCCATCTCACGGCAGAACCGCGTGCTCAAGAACTATATCGGCCAAGGTTATCACGACACGATCGTGCCGCCAGTGATCCAGCGGAATATCCTCGAAAATCCCGGCTGGTATACGGCCTACACGCCGTATCAGGCGGAAATCTCGCAGGGCCGCATGGAGGCACTGGTGAACTTCCAGCAGATGATCATCGATCTCACCGGGCTGGATATTGCGAACGCCTCGCTCCTCGACGAAGCGACTGCTGCGGCTGAAGCGATGAACATGGCGCACGGGCTGAGCAAGACCGCCGGCGCGGACACGATCTTTGTCTCTGAAAAGTGCCACCCGCAGACGATCGCGGTCGTGCAGACTCGCGCGGAGCCGCTGGGCATCAATGTCCTGATCGCCAATGAGGAGACGTTCGACTTCACCGCGAGCAAAGCCTTCGCCGCCCTCCTTCAGTATCCCGATACGACGGGAGCGGTGCGCGATTACTCCGTCATCGCGGAGAAAGCCCATGCCGCTGGCGCGCTTGTCATCGTCGCCGCCGATCTGCTCGCGCTCACGCTCCTCCGCCCACCAGGTGAATTCGGCGCCGACATCGCGGTTGGGAATTCCCAGCGCTTCGGCGTGCCGCTCGGCTTCGGCGGACCTCACGCTGCCTTCATGGCCACACGAGACGCTTACAAGCGTCTCATGCCCGGCCGCCTCGTCGGCGTTTCCAAGGACGCGCATGGGAATCACGCCTATCGCCTCTCGCTGCAAACGCGGGAGCAGCACATTCGCCGCGACAAAGCCACCAGCAACATCTGCACGGCCCAGGTGCTCCACGCCGTCATGGCCTCGATGTATGCCGTGTACCACGGCCCTGAAGCGCTGCGCCG
>DASVRY010000578.1:0-12751 GCA_036388395.1 Chthoniobacteraceae bacterium | reverse complement strand
CACCACCGCCGACGATCAGCATCGACGACAGGACGATCACCGAGGGAGCAAGCGGGAGCACGTTGGCAACCTTCACGATCAGCCTTTCCTCAGCGAGCAACCAACCTGTGACGGTCCAGTATGTGACGACCAACGGCAGTGCGACAGCTTCGGATGACTATATCGGGCTGGCACTAACCACGCTGACCTTCGCACCGGGTGAACTAACCAAGACGGTGAGCGTCACCGTCAATGGCGACACTACAGTGGAAGGAGACGAGACGTTCACGCTGAATCTCAGCAACCCTATCAACGCGACGCTACTGGATGGGACCGGCCAAGGCACGATCCTCAACGACGACGTGCCACCACCGCCGACGATCAGCATCGACGACAGGACGATCACCGAGGGAGCAAGCGGGAGCACGTTGGCAACCTTCACGATCAGCCTTTCCTCAGCGAGCAACCAACCTGTGACGGTCCAGTATGTGACGGCCAACGGAAGTGCCACAGCTCCGGATGACTATATCGGACTGGCACTGTCTACGCTGACCTTCGCACCGGGTGAGTTGACCAAGACGGTAAGCGTCACGATCAATGGCGACACGGCAGTGGAAGCGGACGAGACCTTCACGGTCAACCTGAGCAACCCTACCAACGCGACGCTGCTGGATGGGACCGGCCAGGGCACGATCTTCAACGACGACGTTCCACCGCCACCCACCATCAGTGTCGATGATGCGAGCGTGATCGAGGGAAACAGTGGAACCCGGCTGGCGACATTTACGATCAGCTTGTCGCAGGCAAGCAGCCAGCCGGTGAGCGTCCAGTATTCGACGACCGATAACGGCGCCACCGCACCTGATGACTACGTCGCGCTGGCGCTGACTACGCTGACCTTTGCCCCTGGTGAGTTGACCAAGACGGTGAGCGTCACGGTGAACGGCGACACTGCGGTCGAAGGAGACGAGCTGTTCGCGCTCAATTTAACTAACCCGACAAACGCGACATTGCAGGACGGAATCGGTGAGGGGAGAATCCTCAACGACGACGTTCCTCCCCCGCCCCCGACAATCAGCGTGGGCGACGCTACGGTCACCGAGGGAGCGAGCGGGACGGTGCTTGCGACCTTTACGATCAGCCTCTCGGCGGCGAGCACTCAGCCTATCAGTGTGCAGTATGTGACTGGTGATAACACGGCAACCGCGCCTGATGACTACGTCGCGCGGGGGCTGGCGACGCTAACTTTTTCCCCTGGTGAGCTAAGCAAGACAGTAAGCGTCACGGTGAATGGCGATACCTTGGTGGAAGGAGACGAGCTGTTCACGCTGAACCTGAGTAGCCCGACAAACGCCACCCTGCTGGATCCAACCGGCCAGGGCACGATCCTCAACGACGACGTGCAGCCGCCACCAACAATCAGCATCGCGGACACTACGATCATCGAAGGCTCCAACGGGACCACGTTTGCGACCTTTACGATCGGCCTTTCGCAGACGAGCAGCCAGCCCGTTACCGTCCAGTATGCAACGGCCAATGGCAGCGCCACAGAACCGGATGACTATACGGGACTCGCCCTAACCACGCTGACCTTTGCTCCCGGTGAGCTGACCAAAACGGTGAGCGTCACAATCAATGACGACACGGCAGTGGAAGGGGATGAGACGTTCACGCTCAACCTAAGCAACCCGACGAACGCCACCCTGCTGGATGCAACCGGTCAGGGGACGATCCTCAACGACGACGTGCCGCCGGTTCCACAGCTGAGCATTGACAACGTAACCGTGAACGAGGGGCAGAGCGGCACTGGGCTGGCCACCTTTACGGTAAGTCTCTCCGGGGCGAGCAACCAGACAGTCACAGTAGAGTATTCGACGGCCGACACCGGGGCGCTGGCCCCCGGCGATTACGCTGCGCTGGCTCTGACGACTCTTACTTTCGCCCCCGGCGAGCTGAGCAAGACAGTGACGGTCACAATCAACTCCGACACGGAGATCGAGGGTGACGAGACCTTCGTGGTGAACCTCGCAAATCCAGTGCACGCCACGCTGATCAATACGCAGGGCGTGGGCACGATCCTGAACGATGATCAAGAGATCATCATGGAAGACGGTGGAATGACCGCAACGATCGTTGATGCCGACGGCGATATCTTCGTGGTGAAGAACAACAAGGTCGCCCTAAGTTCGGAGAACTTCATCTTTTCTCCCGAGGGGGAACTGGAGCGGATTGATCTCGGAGGCGACCAACGCTTTAAAGGCGCGAATATCACAATCGAGACCATGCCCGGCGGCGGCGGTGACGGGCTGGTGAACCTGAAAGTGCTCGATGCAACTGGGCTCGATCTCGGCAAGGTAAAGATCAGCGGCAATGTCGGTATGATCATCGGCGGCGATAACAATTCGGGGACATCGGGGATCAAATTGCTGAAGATTGGCAGCCTCGGAACGACAGATGATGCCGCGGAGCCGCTCCTGAGTGAAGTGGAGGGCGGACTTGGCAAGCTCAAGATCGGCGGCGACATGCGCGGCGCGGCTCTGGACGTGGCCGGAAAGCTCGGGAAGGTAACGATCGGGGGTGATCTGGTCGGCGACAAGGGCACCGGCGGGACGATCGTGGCATCGTTGCTCAGTGCGAAACGGTCGCTGAACGGTGGCCATTTTGCTGCGGCGGCCACGAGCGGCGGGGTGCCGGTCGGGGCAATCACGGCAGGAAGCGTGGGGAGCTTCACGGTGAAAGGCTCGATGTCGGGCGGCTCTGTCTCCACCGATGGCGACATCGGAAAGGTAAGCATCGGGGCAGATCTCAATGGCGGCGCAGTGGCGGCGGCAGGACAGATCAAATCGGTGAAAGTGCTGGGCAAGATCGACAGCGAAGATCCTGAAGCGCCTGCCGTGGTGGCGGCACTTGGGCGCCTCGGTGCCACGAACGCTTCCGGGGTGATGGGGATCGCGAACATGCTCGTCCGCGGCGACGTACGAAATGCGCAGATCCTGCTCGGCTACGAGAAGCGGATAGACGGAGAGCAAGAGAGCTATGTCGGGAAAAACGCCGATGCGAGTACTGGGAAAATCACGATCAACGGAAATTGGATAGCGACGAGTCTGGTGGCCGGGATCTTTGATTCCACGGGAGATGGCTTTGGCCGCAATGACGTGGTGATCGGAGGCGACACAACCACAAGCATCTCCTCGCGGATCGCCAGCATCGTGATCAAAGGGACTGTGACCGGCACCGCGGCGGAAGGTGATCACTACGCAATCACCGCACAGGAGCTGGGCAAGCTAAGCATCAACGGCGAGAAAATTGCCCTGAACAAGCAAGGCAAGGACAACATCCTGATCGACCAAACGAACGGCGACTTCCGAGTCGTCGAAGTCTAGGCTTCACTCACCGGAGGCGCGCTCTCCCCAGCTTATTTAGGTTCAGGCCTCCAGCTCCGCAGCGTTTGCGAAGCGCTGGAGGGCTTTTTCCTGCCGCGCGGGCTGGATCCACGGTAGCACCCGTCGCAGCAGTGCGTTGAGCAATGGATTCGGCTGTGCGGCGTAAAGGTCCAGCGGCACAAGTGAGAAGCCGAGATGGAGCTTTGGTTCGTAGTTCAGCGGCGTGCTGAAATACGTCTTCAGGCCTTGACCGAGAGCCCAGGTGAAGATGTCGCGGAAGGTGACGAAGTAGAGGTGCAGATCGAGCGCCACCGAGTAATCGAGCCCGAGATATTCGTCGTAAATCGCGTCCTCGTGCACCATGCAGAGGCTGAAAGCGACCAGCCGGCCTTCGAGGCGCCAGAGAAAGAAGCGGGTGCGATCCGGCATACGTTCGCCGAGCTGCAGAAGAAACTCACGGTTCAGCCGCTCGAACTGAAGCTTCGAGCGCGCCCGCACTTGCTCGTAGAGCGGCAGCACCTCATCGACCACATCGGCGACGTTTGTGACCGCGCTCATCTCGAGTCCTACGCTGCGCGTGGCCCGGAACTTCCGTCGCAGGTTTTTTCGCGTGGCGCGGCTGAGATGCCGTTCCATGTAATCGTCGAAGCTCGCGAAATCCAACGGCAGCCGCGTTGCAGGCATGCTGGCGACTTTGGTGTAAGCACCGCCGGACTTCGATGTGAGCCCGGAAAAGAGCGGACGATCTTCCGCCGGGAAATCTTTCCACACGACCAGCCGCGCACCATCGTGGCGGGCGGCTCCGGCGAGCGCTTCCGTTGCGGCCGCGAGCACCGCCTGGCGCTGCGGCTCATCTTCGCCAGCGATCCGGCCTTCACCCGCGGCACAGCCGAGCATCAGGATCCTCAGCTTCAAAAGCCGCGGCGCCAATTTACGGAGTGCAGAGGCGATCTGTTGCACCCATCGCGGTGCGGTCGCCAGCACGTCCTGGTCGACCAGAAACAGCGGTTGAATCACGTGCGCGACGCCACGTTCATCTTCGAGCACGAGCGCCCGGCAATCGAAATCAGCGGCGAGAGTGTCGGCGACGATCTCATACCAGCGGTGATCCTTCGCGAAGCCGGCGAGGCCCGCTGCCCAAGCTGGCTCACCGCGCACTTCCTCGAGCGGCACTACGCGAGCGCCCGCGGGCTGGAAGCGGGGTGCAAGTGAACTACGCATCAGGGAAGGGCGGCACTTGTAGAGCAGGCCGCGGGCACTTTCCAGTCTCGCGGTGAGGGGATGAACGCTGGGCCGCAAGAGTTTATGGAGGGTCGAGGTTTGACACAGCCACAGGTTGGCGGCAACTCGTTGCGCATCCGGATGCTTACCTCTCTTTGCCGCCTGCTTCTGCTCCTCAGCCTATTTGCCTGCGGAGCCTCGGCGCGAGAGTTTGACCTTCGCCGGGACACCTTTGCCTTTTCCAACGACACGGCCCTCTCCTACGGGATCGATGAAGCCGGCGAACTCCAGATCAGCCGGCGCGCCAAGCCTGCGGCGTTCAGCCACCGGTGCTTCGTCCTCGCCCGAGGCGTGATGCAGTTCCATCAGTTCGCGCGCTTCGAGCCCCGGCAGCCGCGGCTCTCTCGCGAGGAATACCGCAAGCTGGTGCGGCGGCTCTGCCGCATCCCGGTCTGGAGCCGCGGACCGGCTGAGCGGATTGTCTTTCCCGGCTACCGGGATCTGCACGAGTTCTCGATCGCCTACGAAGGGCTGCTCAAGGAGAACCTCGGTGCATGGGTGCCCAGCTATTTGCGCGTTGGCAATTGGCGCATGGTCATGGGCCATCCGCGGGCGGGCCAGGGAGCGGCAGCGCGCCGCCTCGCTGCGGCGGTAAAGCGCGGGGAATTACAGGCGGTTTACCTCGCGCGCTTCCCGAAGATGAATCACGTGGTGGTGATCTACGATCTGGAGCAACGCGCGAGCGGTGATGTGCGTTTCTGGGTTTACGATCCGAACTATCCGAATGCCCGCTCGTGGTTGGATTACAAGGCGGGCAGCCGCAGCTTCGAGTTTGAGCGGCGCTGGTACTTTCCCGGTGGGCGGGTGAATGTGATGCGGGTCTTCATCTCGCCATTTCACTAGCAGCGTAGGCAAAATTTCACCACGGAGAGCACGGAGAGCACGGAGAGCACGGAGAGCACGGAGAGCACGGAGGACACGGAGGGACGAAGACGAGAAGCAGAGGCTCGTAGGTAATTTACCCTATTGCTCCGCGGAGAACCGCCCGTGATCCTCGCACACACCATGGCTACCCCCGCCGATAAGATCGTTGTTACCAATTTGCGGGCTCTGAAGAAGAAATACGGCCCGGGAGTGGCTAACATTCAGACTGCGATCGCTGCGCTGATTGCCGCAGACAAGACCCGCGGCATCACCACGAAGATCATCGACGTGGCGAGCGCCGCAGCGATGAAGGCCGTGCAAGGCGCCGCGGTGACGGACCCGCAAAGCCAGAAGCAGAACAAGGCCGCAATCGATGCGATCTATACTGCTCTGGTTCCGGATTACCTGATGATCCTCGGCTCGATCGACGTCATTCCGCACCAGGATCTGCTCAACCCGCTCTACGATCCCGGGAGCGATCCGGATAAGTTGGTTCCAGCCGATCTTCCCTACGCCTGCGAGGCTGCATACAGCCAGGATCCACGGGATTTCATCGGGCCCACTCGCGTCGTCGGCAGGTTGCCCGATCTCACCGGCGGCACCGATCCCGCGGTGCTCACGGAGCTGCTGCGAACCGCCACGAAAGCCATCACGCGGCCGATGAAAGATTATCGCAGCTACCTCGGGATCACCGCGCAGACCTGGATGAGATCGACGGCGCTGAGCCTGGAGAAGCTCTTTGGCAACAACAAGGATCTGCAGACCTCGCCGACGCGGGGCCCGCAGTGGACAGCGTCGCAGCTCGCTCGCCGCTCGCACTTCATCAACTGCCACGGAGCTGCCGCGAAATCGGAATTCTATGGCGAGAAAGGAGACGCTTTCCCGGTGGCGCACACCTCCGCGCGCGTCTCTGGAAATCTCAGCGACGGCACTGTCGCATCGGTGGAATGCTGCTACGGCGCGCAGCTCTTTGATCCGGCCATGTGGGGACAGGCACCTCCGCTCTGCAACACCTACCTGCAGAGCGGCGCATACGGATACGTCGGCAGCACGACGATTTCGTATGGCCCGGCGGATGCGAATGGTTCTGCCGATCTGCTCTGCCAGTTTTTCCTCCAGCGGGTGCTCGCTGGCGCCTCGCTCGGGCGCGCGATGCTCGAAGCTCGCCAGCAGTTTGCCCAATCCACGCCACAACTGGATCCGTACGATCTGAAGACGCTCGCGCAGTTCAATCTGCTCGGCGACCCCGCGCTGCATCCGGTGGCGGTGCCGAGCGCGTCCGTGAGCGTCGCCGGAACTCGCAGCGCTGCGTCCGTTGCGCCGAAGTCGGCGGGCGATCCGATGGGGCGCGCGATCAACCGCACCGATCGGCGGCGGCTTTTGATCAGCAAAGGGCTGCACATCCTCGCAACACAGCTCGTCGCGCGGCGGCGAGCGGGAGTCGTCTCCGTCGGGGTCAGCTCGGCGCTGCAAAGGCTCGCCGGTTCCGTGGGTCTAGAATCGGCCACCCGCCTGAGCTTCGATGTGGCAGAAGCCGCACCCGCCGGAGTGCGTGGAGTGATGAGCAAGGCTCTGAGCCTTCTCGGCGAGCGCGCGATCCCAGCGGCCTTCCACGTCATGGCTTCGCGGCAGACGGAGACGGAGGGCGGCGGGCCAAGAATTGTCGCCATTGTAGCAAAGGAAGTGGACGGGAAGATCGTCTCGTATCGCGAGCTGCACAGCCGCTGATCTGCCGATGGAATTCACCGGCACCGTCGTGCGCAAGAGCTTCGCTGCAGGCTCCAAAAGCGAGCACTCAGCCGTCTTCCTTACCACTGGCGCTTGCGACTACAAACTGGAGCGGGTCGACGGAAATCCGTTCCACGATCCGGAGCTGGAAAAGCTCGTGGGGAAACGTGTCGAGGTTACCGGACAGTTACTCGCAGGACACACCCTGCGCATTGGGAGCTTCGCAATTCTCGAGTGAACCTTGACGGATGATCATGCGGCGGATTCGCTCCGTCTCATGTCGGCAATCACCCGGATCTTCCTCATTCGCCACGGCGCAACTGTTCTCACTGCGGAGGATCGCTTCGCCGGCGCCACCGATGTGGAGCTTTCCGATGAAGGTCGCGAACAGGTCCGGCGCCTCGCCACGCGCCTGAGCCGGGCAAAAGTCGCCGCAGTCTACGCCTCCCCGCTCGGCCGAACAATCGAGACAGCGAACATCCTTGCTGAGCCGCATGGTCTCGACGTGCAGCGTCGGGAAGGGCTGCGCGAGATTTCCCACGGCCGGTGGGAGCAGATGACGCGGCGCGAAGTGGAAGAGACCTACCCAGAGGAAGCCGCGGAGTGGGATCGCGATCCATACACCTTCGCCCCAGCCGGTGGTGAAAGCGGACTCGCAGTGACTGCCCGTGCATTGCCGGTGCTCATCGAAATCGTTCGCGCGCACGAGGGGCGCGACGTTCTTGTCGTCTCGCACAAAGCTACGATCCGCCTGCTCCTGAGTTCGCTGCTCGGGTTTGATCCGCGGCGCTATCGGGACAATCTGGATCAGAGTCCCGCTGCATTGAACATCGTGGATTTCCGCGATCCAGCACACGCCCGGCTCACGCTCTTCAACGACACCTCCCACTATGCGGAGACCGGCCTCGCCATTCCCGCCGTTCCGAGCGCGCGCCTCTCGAACTGGTGGGATTCCGGCGCGAAGTAAAGCGTCGGCAGAACGTGAAAGCTATTTACCACGGAGAGCACGGAGGAGTGTTTTCGCCGGAGCAACCGTAGGAAAACTCCGGCTCCTTCCCTTCTCCGTGCCCTCGGTGCTCTCGGTGGTAGTTTAAAAAAACACAACCTCAAACCCCGCTCGCGAGCACCCAGAGCCAGTTCAGCCCGAGGGCAGTGAAAACAACGACGCGGAAAACCCGCGCACCGCTTTCCGACACCTCTTCGATGCGCAAACGGGGCAGCTTGAAGGTGAGCACCGTGGCCGCGTAGAGATCGAAAAGGCCCAGCCCGATGAGAGAAAGAAAGGCCAGCGGATTGAGCCGCCACGCCTGATCGAAGGAGCCGGCAAAAAGGTGCTGCACGCAGCGCGTCGTTCCGCAACCGGGGCACGGCAAGCCAGTCGCTTCATGTATGACGCAGGCCGGTCGCGGCAGACCGAGTTGCAGCCACACAAAAGCGATCACTGCCGCCGCAAGCGACACTCCAAGCCAGAGCAGCTCGTGGTCGAGCTCACCCGGACGAAGCCGCCGCCATTTCACCACTCGCGATTTATGGCGTCGGCTGCACGCCTTGCATCCCCATCGCCATGGCGATCATCGCACCCGCAAAGGCGAACACCCCGATGCAGCATACCACCGTCGGCAGCAACACCGCGGCAATCGCCCGGCCATTACTGATCTCATGCGCGCGAGCCATGCCGATGCACATCGCTACAAGCCACCAGACACCCGCCACGATCGATCCGCAGAACGGCACCACTTGCAATGCGGCTGCGGCACCGGAGGCATAGCTATTCACCCGGAACGTAGTCTCGAAGGGCTGCTTCGCGCCTCCACAGATCATCAGGGAAAGGTGCAGCACTCCTGCGTAGATAAACGCCATTACTGCAAGGATCACCGGCATGAAGATCGCGAACGCGACAATTCCTACGGTGCCGAAGCCCATCGCCGCGAGCTGATCGGCCGCACCGCCTTGCTGCTGTGCTGCAGCGCCCATCGCGGAAAAGCCAAATTGGTAGATCAGCGAAGCGACACCGCCGATCGTGCCGATAAGCACGTGAAAGAGCAGCGGATTGAGCAGCCCGCCTTCGCGCTTCATCCCGCTGAACGTCTCCACAGGCTTGGTCAGCACGCCTTGCATCGTCTCCCACGCGGCTTTCACGACGCCGAGTTCATTCCGATGCTCCCAGGCTGGGCCGCTCCGATCGAGCGCGAGCGCGGAAGGCAGGTCGCCGCCTTGTTGCAACTGCTGCACGACGGCCGGTTTGCACGTCTCGCAAATCCGGCGATCCTGGATTTGGATCAGCTCCGTCGGAGGGAAAAATTGTCCGCACGAATCGCAACGCTCCGTGCCTGGCATTGCTGGCGTCGCCGTCGGTGGCACCGCCGTCCGTGCTTCACGTAGCGGCAGCCAGCCGGTCATCCCCTCGCGCCAGACCAGCGTCTCGGGACGGATCGTGCCGGCGGCGATGAGCTGGTCAAATTCCGTCTCGCTAACTGGCCCTTGTCGTTGTCCGCCGCCTGCATCGTAATACCAAGTCATGTTGTGCCTTGTTCTGGGGTTTTCAGCCTTCTAAGTTGCGGCCGCTGCGGAGTGAAGAGCAACCGCCCGAGACTGTAAAACTCAAAGATGCCGGAAACATCCCCTGCCGCGCCGCGTGCGCTCGCTTGTCCAAAGTGCCGCTCGCGATTGCTCCCGGAGCAGTTTGCGGGGACCCCGACGACGTGCCCTGGCTGCCGCAGCGAACTCCATGGCGCAATCTTTCCCGCCTTCTGGCAAACCTCTCGGATCCAGCTCCGAAGCGAGCGCGCGGAGGAAGGTGAAGCGGCGTGTTTCTTTCATCCGGAGAAGAAAGCCGCCGTTGCCTGTGAACGGTGCGGGCGCTTCGTCTGCACCCTCTGCGCCGTCGATCTGCACGGCCGCTCGCTCTGCGCATCGTGCCTCGGCCAGGGGTTGGGCAGCGGCAAAATCCCGGACCTGGTGAACTCCCGATTCCTCTGGTCGCAGCTTGCGCTAGCCCTCGGGTTCCTTCCGCTGATTGTGAGTGTCGGGATTCTGCCCGCCTTACCCTTCACCGGAGCCGCGGCAATTTTCGTTGCCATCTATGGATGGAAAAAGCCGGGCAGCCTCGTCCAAGGTCCTCGCCGCTGGGCAGCGGTGCTCGGGCTCATTTGCGGCATCGCGCAACTCGTCGTCTTCGCAGCCTTCGGGCTCTTCCTCTGGAACGCCGCAAGCTGATGACCGAAGCACGCATTCCTTATCAAAAGCTGCCGATCCGCTCCTTTGGCTGGGCCGGTCCGGCGCGGCTCTGGCTCGGCCCGGATCATCTGCTCCAGGTTTCCACCACTTCCGTGAGCGAACGCTACCGGCGATTTTACCTGCGCGACATCGAGGCCGTGCTGGTGCGCCGAACGAATCTACGGCTCGTTCTGAATCTTATCTCCGGCGGTTTGGCCGGCCTGGGCGTGGCGACTGGCGGCGCGTTCTGGTGGATGGCCAGTCTCGCACCGGATGAGTCCGGGGCCATTGCGCTCCGCGTCTTTGCCGCCATCTTCGGCCTCTTCGCCGTCGCGTGCCTCCTCTTCCTGCTCATCAATTCACTTCTCGGCGCCACCTGTGCCTGCTTTGTCCAGACGCCAGCCGGCCTTGATCGACTCGCCACTCCGGGCCGATCGCGACAGGCGCGAAAGCTCATCCAACGGCTCGCCCCGCTCATCGCCGCCGCTCAAGCGCCCGCCCCGGAGACGACGCCAGCCGTCACGCCATGAGCGTAGTCGCCGCGCAACGTTGCCTCAATCATCCCGCGCGCGAAGCCGTCGGGCGCTGCCCGGAATGCACGCGCACTTTTTGCCGTGAGTGCATCACCGAGCACGAGGGTCGGATCCTCTGCGCCGATTGCCTCACAAAGCTCGCCCGCGCGCCGGAAGCAAAGCCGCGGCGCAAGCTCCCGCTCTGGCCGCCGTTCCAGCTCGCCACAGGCCTCGTCACTGCGTGGCTCTTCTTCTACTTCATCGGGAAGTTGCTCGTCGCGATCCCGAGCTCGGTCCACGAAGGCACGCTCTGGCAAACGAATCTCTGGGAGGAAAGCGCCGACTAAATCCATGGCCGCCCGCATTGCTTCTCACACCGGCCGTCCTGCGCTCGAGATGATCGAGGAGGCGACGCGCCTGCTCCGGCGAGCGCCCATCGGTGTCATCCTCGCCTACTACATCGGCAGCGTGCCGTGCATTCTCGGGCTGCTCTATTTCGTCGTCGATATGAGCCGCGGGGCCTTTGCGCATGAGCATCTCCCGGAAGCCGCTCTCGGCGCCGCCGCACTGTATCTCTGGATGAAATGCTGGCACGCGATCTTTGCCCGCGGGCTGCAAGCCGCGCTCGCCGAAGAGCCGCCGGTGCGCTGGACGTTCGGCCAGGTTTGGCGCCTCGCCATCATTCAGGTCGCGGTGCAGCCGACCGGACTTTTCTTCCGCCCGATTGCTGCGCAATTCCTCCTCCCGTACGTCTGGGTCTACAGCTTCTACCAGAATGTGGGCGTCCTCGGCGATGGCCGGGCACCGCTTGGTGAAGTGCTCCGCGACTCGGCCCGGCAAGCGCGGCTCTGGCCAGCGCAGGCCCATTACGCCCTGCTCTACCGCTACGGGTTCGCGACAATCGTCTGGCTGAATGCAGCGATCTTTACCCTGCTCGCTCCTCAGCTTCTGAAGATGTTCTTCGGCATCGAGACGATCTTCACGCAGAACCTGATGGGCCTCGTGAACACGACTCTCATCGCGGCGATCACCGGCGTCACTTACCTCTGCACGGATCCCCTTCGCAAAGCGCTTTACGTGCTCCGCTGTTTCCACGGCACCGCGGTGCATTCCGGCGACGATCTGCTCGCGGAGCTGAAGCGTCTGCGCAAGCCGAGCATGGCAGCAGCCGCGGCGATCCTCCTCCTGCTCGGCCTCGCTGGAGCTCAGCCGGCACACGCCGCCGAGCCTGAGCCGACGCCGGTCCGGGTGAATTCAAGCGAGCTAAATCGCTCCATCGACGACGTCCTGCAACGGCGGGAATTCGCCTGGCGCCTGCCGCAGGAACGCGATGCTCGACCGACGGAGAAAGGCTGGCTTACGTCGTTTGTCGAAGATGTCAGCCGCTCAATCGGTAAAGCCGTTTCTGCCGGGATTCGGATGGCGCGCGACTTCATGGATTGGGTAAAGCGCTTCTTCAAGCGGAGCGACAATGATGCCGACGAGAGCAGTGGCGGGTGGAACCTCGCCGGCTCCGCGCGTTGGGTCACCTACAGCATCACTGCCCTTGCTGTGCTCGGGCTCATCTTTGCTTTCTGGCGCTATCGCAAAGCGCGGAAGCTCGGCGTGCTTGCTGCACAACCGGTGAACGCCGCGCCGGATCTGACCTCAGATGACATCGTTGCCGATCAGCTCCCGGAGGAGGGCTGGCTCCGGCTTGCGCGCGAACTGCACGAAGCGGGAGATCTGCGCCTCGCCTTGCGGGCCTCGTACCTCGCCGGCCTCGCGCATCTCGGCAGCCGCGACCTC
>DASVRY010000577.1:0-3037 GCA_036388395.1 Chthoniobacteraceae bacterium | reverse complement strand
CGAAGCAGCACTGGCCGGCGCAGACGGATGCGCAGCTCGTCGAAGCAATCGCCACCTATGCCGCGACTGTGCCTGCTGCGGAGCGTGACACGCCGCGCTTCAAAAACGTGCTCGAACTCGGAACCACGCTGGCGAAGAGCGCTCCTGGCGGTGATCAGTTGATCGCGAGGATGAACTCGTTGGTCGTTCAAAGCTTCACGATCAAGACCGTCGAGGCGCAGATGAAATACGACGTCACACAGTTCTTCGTTGAAGCCGGTCGTCCGGTGGAGATCACCTTCGACAATCCGGACATCATGCAGCACAACCTCGTGGTCGTGCAGCCCGGATCGATGGAGGAAGTCGGCCGCGCCGGCGACGCAATGGGTGCGACTGGCTTCCAGCGCGACTTTATTCCGGAGAATCCGAAAGTGATGCACCACAGCAAGCTGGTGAATCCAAAAGCCAAGGAAGTGATCCGGTTCAACGCACCAGAACAGCCGGCCGACTATCCTTACGTCTGCACGTTCCCCGGCCACTGGCCGATCATGAATGGCGTCATGACAGTCGTGGCGAAGGGCAGCCCGCAGGCTGGAAAGGTCGTCCGCGGGAGCACTGGCGCTGCAGCACCGGAGTAGGGGAAATTCCGTTCCAGACGAGACTTGCCAGCCAGTTCGCGAGAGCTGCTGCCATCACGGCAGCGGCTCCGCGAGCCGGCGGTGCTGTGCCGAGCGGGCTGCGTTTCGCTGGAGCGCGCTACGTCGGGTCTTCCAAACCAATCCCGCTCCGCCTACGCGGCAATCACCTCATCAACCACGCGGATGAGATCCTGCACCATGTAGGGCTTCGGGAGAACGCCGTTAAAGCCATGTTCCTCGAAGTTCGCCATTACGGGGTCATTTGAGTAGCCGCTCGAGACGATTACGCGGATCGTGTTGTCCACCTCGCGCAGCCGGCGGATCGCTTCCTTCCCGCCCATCCCGCCTGGAATGGTGAGATCAAAGAATGCCAGATCGAAGGGCCGCCCAGCGCTGCGCGCGGCGGTGTGTTCAGCCAGCGCCGAGTCTCCGTCCGCGGTTGTGACGACGTCATAGCCAAGTTCGCCGAGCATCGTCGAAACGAGCAGGCAGATCGACTCCTCGTCGTCCATTACGAGCACGCGGCGCTCTTTGGTATTGTCGAAACCGACCCGCAGTTCTCCGGGATGAGCTGGGGTGCGGCTTTGGCTATCAGAGAGTTGCTCAGTCGTGTCGCGGCGCAGGGCCGGGAAGAGCAGAGTGATGGTCGTGCCGACGCCCAGCTCGGAGGCAACCGTGATCCGGCCGCCGTGGCGCTGTGTGATTGAATAGGCTGCTGCGAGGCCGAGGCCACGAGCCTGCCTCTTGGTGGTAAAAAACGGATCGAAGACGCGTGGGAGATCCTCGTGGCGAATACCTGCGCCCGAATCTTTCACCGTGATCCTGAGGTAATCGCCAGCCGCAGCGTCTGAACTCGCAGATGAAGGGAGGCTGATATTTTCCGCCTCCACGCGAATCCGCGCGCCACTGGAGCTTGCTTCGACTGCATTAAGCACAACGTTGCTGATCACCTGCGCGAGCTGCGCAGGGTCGGCATCGATTTCCCAAAGACCCTGCGACAGCGCGAGCTCGCACTGCACATCCGATCCGCGCACCGCAAACATGCTCGTCTCCTCGATGAGCGGGCCGGGATGCAGCTCCTGCTTCAGCGGCGCACCACCGTCGGCGAACGTCAGCAAGTACCGCGTGAGCTCCTGTGCTCGCAGGGCGCCATTTTCCGCCTCTTGGATCGACGGGACAACTTCCGCCGGAAGATTCCGCCGGTGCCGGACCAGGGAAAGATTCCCGAGCACGGCGGTGAGCATGTTGTTGAAGTCATGGGCAAGACCGCCTGCCAGAACTCCGATCGATTGCAGCTTGCTCGCCCGCAGGAGCTCCTCCGCCATCTTCTCCCGCTCGGTGATATCGCGGATAACCACGACCGTCCCCTCGATCCCACCCGCCTGATCGCTGATCGGCGCGCTGCGAACCGACACAAGCCGCTCCGCCCCGTCCCTTGCACGGATGGCAAGGCCGGCCGCTGATTCAACCACACTGCCCCGCGACAGGACCTCGGCGACAGTGCTGTGCGCGACCTGCTGAGTCGTGCGATCAAAGATGCGGAAGACTTCGTCAAATAGCCGCCCTTCCACCTCATCCATGTCTGCGCCGATAAGCTCCGCCGCGACTTCGTTGACGAGCAGGACGCGACCCTTCTCATCAGTTGTGACGACGGCGTCCGCGAGCGAACTCAGGGTGACACTGAGGCGCTCTTTTTCCGCGTGGAGCGCGCGGAGGTGCGCCTGCTCCTGATCGCGGAGCCGCTTCTTCTCCAGACAGGCGCCCAGCCGCGCCCGCAGGAGCACGGCGTTGATCGGCTTCGGCAGGTAATCGTCCGCCCCGAGCTCAACGCATCGCGCCACCCTTCCCACATCAGTCAGCGCTGAAAGCATGATCACCGGCAGATAACGCAGGGTCTCGTCTCCTTTCATCTCCTGGAGCACATCCACACCACTCATCTCCGGCATGAGAATATCCAACAGCACAGCGTCGAAGGACTCCTCCTTGAGCAGGTTCAGCGCTTCACGCCCAGACCGCACGCCGGTTGGCTGGTAACCTTCTCGCTGCAAGCGGCGGCAGAGCACCTCACGATTTAGCGTCTCGTCGTCGACAATGAGGACGCGCCCTTTCGCATTTCCGGTGCGGCCGCTGCCGCGACTGCCAGCACAGGGCGACTCCCAGTGACGGCCCGTCTCGAGGCAGATGAGCAAATCACTCTCTCGAGCCAGTGTCAGGAATTGGGCCGCCGCTGTGCGGATCTTTCCGACATCCTCACGGTAGCTTTCAAGACGTGAATTCGGCGGCTCGTGCAAAAGTAGATCCGCGAAACCCAGCACCCGGCTCACGGCCGGACGGGCGGCATCTACCAAGCCCCAGTATTCCTGATCCGGCGCGGCTTCCAATGTGATCAGCCGAAGATCCTGAAGCAAAGCAGTGAGCTC
>DASVRY010000576.1:0-12214 GCA_036388395.1 Chthoniobacteraceae bacterium | reverse complement strand
TGGCATTGGTCGAAAGATAAAACGCATTCCCGTAGCCGCCGGTGGCGAGAAGGACGGTATCGCCCGCGTGCGAGGTGATTTCGCCCGTAACCATGTCGCGCACGATGATGCCCTTCGCGTGACCATCCACGAGCACGAGATCGAGCATTTCTGTCCGCGGATACATCGTTACCGAGCCCGCTGCGATCTGCTGCGCAAGTGACGAGTATGCCCCGAGGAGGAGCTGTTGACCCGTCTGGCCGCGCGCGTAGAAAGTCCGCGACACCTGCGCGCCACCAAAGGAGCGGTTCGCCAGCATGCCGCCATATTCGCGGGCAAACGGCACGCCTTGCGCCACGCACTGATCGATGATGCTCACGCTCACTTCCGCGAGCCGATGCACATTCGCCTCGCGGGCCCGGAAGTCACCGCCCTTGATCGTGTCGTAAAAGAGTCGGTGCACCGAATCGCCGTCGTTCTGGTAATTCTTCGCCGCGTTGATTCCACCCTGCGCCGCGATCGAGTGCGCCCGCCGCGGCGAATCCTGGTAGCAAAAGCATTTCACCTTGTATCCGAGCTGACCCAGCGTCGCCGCCGCCGCCGCGCCGGCGAGTCCCGAGCCGACGATGATGATGTCGTATTTGCGCCGATTGGCCGGGTTGATCAGCTTGGATTCAAACTTGTGCTTCTCCCACTTCTTCTCGAGTGGGCCGGAGGGAATCTTGGAATCGAGAACTGCGCTCATACGGAGTGGTGCAATTTCAGAACGCCGAAGTAAACGGCGAGGGGAATCGAGGCGTAGCCGGCGAAGATGATCCAGGCGAGGATCCGTCCGCCATGCGAGATCAGCGGCATCGTTTTCTTGCTGTTGAGACCAAGCGTCTGGACCATGCTCGACAGGCCGTGGCTCATGTGCAGGCACAGCAGGAACACGCTGAGCAGGTAAAAGCCGGTCACGAGCGGATGTTGAAAGCTGAGGATCAACATCGAATGCACGTCGTATTCACTCGCGAGTGCGCCGCCCTGCGCGATCGGCTTAAAGCGTTGATCCGTCGAACGCACCGTCAGGTGGAGCAGGTGGTAAATGACGAACGACAGCACGATCAACCCGCTCAACGCCATCGTGCGGGAAGCCCACGTTGCCTGAACCCGTGCGACCTTTTCATACCGCACGTCGCGCGCTTCACGATTCTGCTTCACGAGCAGGATCGTCGTGACGATGTGCAGGATAAAGCAGGCGAGCAAAAACAGCCGCACCACCCAGAGCAGCGCTCCCAGGCTGTGCAGCATCTCCGCGTATTGGTTGATCTTTTCCGGTCCGGCGAAGACCTGAAGATTACCCACGAGGTGGCCGATGACGTAGCCGACAAGGACGAGGCCAGTCAGCGCAACGATCCATTTTTTCCCGATCGAGGATTTGAAGAAAGAGGTGATGAAGTTCACGCGTGGCTGAGGTGGATCATGTGTCGGGAAACTGCGACGGGCTGAGGCCCAGCGCGACGATTGAGCAGGCGACGATCGCCCGCAGATGGAGGTCGGCTGCGGCTTCAATCAGCTCGTCACTTTCGGCGCCGGGATTGAGCCAAAGCTCACGCGGCTGCTTCGCGGCGATGGCTGGGAGGAGTTTGATCCCCACCGCCGGCGGCACATACAGGCTCACGAAATCGATCGGTTCCGTGATGGCCTCTACATTGGCATACGCCGGCAGCCCTTCAACAGATGTCTCTTTCGGATTCACCGGAAAGACGCGCAGACCGTACTCGACGTAAGCGCGCACTGCTTTGTTGCCGAATTTCCGGCGATCGTTGGACGCGCCGATCACGGCGACGCTCTGTTCGGACATGGGAGAGTCATTGGTAAAGAGCAGCCCGCCCCGTGCAAAGAGAAAATCACCACGAGCAGACGCACGGCGGCGTGAGGAGCGGCCGGAGGGGATCGGCGATTCAGAAACAAGCTCGGCGTGGATCACGCGACTAGCGCAAAGTTGATTACCTACGACGGTTACTTCGTGCTCGAGACGTGCCGGAGCCCGCCACTTGGGCGACGGTGTTCCTCGGAACAGGCGTGATCGGCTCGACGCGGCGCTGCCGCTCTGGGGCTAAGTAGCACGCCTTCAGCGCGCCGGCGCAGAAAGAGAAGATCGAGTAAGGAGGCTGCGGCGTCCTGAATCAGGAGGGCAGGATGGCAGTAAAGAAAGTAACTGGCGCCATTGTTCGACCCGCGGCGGCGCTTGGAGCAGCGGTGATGTTGAATTCGTCTAGCAGGCTCTGGTCGGCGCCGGAGGGGCTTGCCTCATGCTTGCCAGCTTTCCCCCCTTGCTGTTGGGGAATCTGCAATTACGGTGGTTATGGACCTTGCGCATGCTGCGTTCCGTGCGACCGTCGCCCGCGCCCAAACAGCACCCTCCTATGAATCTACTGCGGCAACTCCTCCCGCTTGCCGCTCTCGCCGGCTGGCTTGCATCCACGGCACTCGCCCAAACGCCCGGCAGCCTCGACCCCACATTTGACACCGGTGCGGGCGTGAATCCGGATTACTATTCCGACGTGGCCATCGGCGCTGACGGCAAGGCTGTCGTCGTTGGCGGCTATGCGACTTCGGGGAAAATCTTGCGAATCAACCCGGATGGATCCCTCGACCGCGGCTTCGCCGTGAGCGCGGGTTTTGGTCAACAGGTCGACGAGGCACCAGCTAGCGTGGTCATCCAGACAGATCTGAAGATCGTGGTCGGCGGATTTTTTGGTTTCTTCGAAGGCACCTCTCGGCAGGGAATCCTCCGGCTCAATGCCGACGGCACGATCGACACCGCTTACAATCCCGGAGCGCAGTTACAGCGCGTAAATGATGCGTCTGTCTTCATTCGGCAGATCGCTTTGCAGCCGGACGGGAAGATCATCGCCGCGGGGAGCTTTCGCTACGTGGGCGCTGATGGTGTTTCGAGATACAATCTGGTGCGGTTCAATGCGAACGGCACCCTCGACGCGACGTTCAAGCCACAGGCGGCGGTTGGCTTTCGTGTGGAGGCGCTCGGAGTCGCAGCGGCGGGTCAGATCGTGCTCAGCTACACGGAGTATTCACCGGAATTCATACCGACGTTTGGAGTCATCCGGCTGCTCAGCAGCGGCGCCTTGGACACGTCTTTCGATGATGGTGCGGGCGCGACGCAGTTCTACGTGCAATCAGGAGAAAGCGCAGGGGCGGATCACCCCATGGCACCGACCGCGTTGGCGGTGCAGCCGGACGGGAGCGTCATCGTCGGCGGGATTTTCGACAAGTTCAACGGTGTCGCTCGGGCGGGGCTGGCGCGACTTATGCCGACCGGGGCAGTCGACCCGAACTTCGTTCCGGCAGGTTTCCGCTATGTGTTCAATTTACAGGATGAACAGCGCAACCATAGCGCCGTTCTCAGCACGCTGCGGATCGTCGATGGGAAGGTGCTCGTTTCGGGCGACTTCACCCACGTCGGCAGCCCGGAAGGGCCAGCGCGGCGCGGCCTGGCTCGACTGAATGGCAACGGCACCCTGGACGAATCTTTTGACTCAGCGGGAGGCTTCGGTCCCTCGTTTCCACAGGTTTTGGGTGTGTCGGTACGTGCCGGGACCGGCGAGATTGTAGCGGCGGGCGGCTTCTCGCTGGTGGGCAGCGTGAAGGTGCCGGGCGTCGTGCAACTCACGAGCAGCGGGTCAGTCGATGCGGCTTTCGTAGCGCAGATGCAGCAGGGTTTCGCTAAACCGGTCCTGGTGCTGGCCATGCAGGAGGATGGAAAGGTGCTGGTCGGCGAATCTTACACCCGGACAGATGAAGTCGTTCGGCCAGGCCTGAGCCGATTGAACCCCGATGGATCTGTGGACGAGACTTTCAACACCGGCACCCTTTTTCTGAGAACGTTGCCGGACGGGTCGCAGGTCAATGCACCGGCCACGCACATCGTCATCCAGGGCGACGGAAAGATTGTCGTCGCCGGCTCCTTTGTTCCGGTTCAGGGCTCCTACGAGTACAAGATCATGCGCTTGAACGCCGATGGGTCGTTCGATCCCAGCTTTGATCCCGGATCGTTTATTTACGAAACCGTCCCCGGCAATGTTTTGGGCCTCGCCCTGTGGCGCGACCCGGCGAATCCCTCCGCACCAGAGCGCATCGTGGCGATTGGCGGCTTCACCGATCACGTCGAGGTCGAAACGGATGCAAATGGCAACCCGAGCAGCACGTTGCGCTCACGGGCAGGCATCGCTCGGTTGAACGCCGACGGCTCGCTTGATTTGACCTTCGATCCCGGCACCGGTTTCACCAATCGGGAGCTCCGCAATGCAGTGATGTCTGCGCTGCTTGTGCAGCCGGACGGGAAGATCATCGCAGCCGGGAGTTTCAGCGCCTACAACGACGTGCCCAGCCGCACTATCGCCCGGTTGAACGCCGATGGCACGCGCGATACCACCTTCGACACGAGTGTCTCCTTCGCCAATCAAGGCTTCATCAATGCCATGGCTCGAAGCGACGACGGCAAGCTTCTCATCGGTGGCTATCTCGCGCCATCCGACCCGAATTCCTTTTTCACCACAATCATCCGGCTGAATGAGAACGGCAGCAGCGACGCAACCTTCGATGCGGGGATTGGCTTCGGCAATGTGGGGACTGGCGGGCTGCAAGACCTCCTCCTGCAAGCCGACGGCAAGATCTTCGCCGCGGGCGACTTTCTGAGTTACCGCGGCGTGAACCGTCGCAGCATCGCCCGCCTAAACCCAAATGGGACGTTGGATACAAGCTTCAATCCGGGCACGGGTTTTGGTGGCGCTGGGGTGGTCTTCGACATCGCACTGCAGGCCGATGGCAAGATCGTCGCGGTGGGCTCCTTCACGAAGTATTATGGCACTGTGCGCCACTTCCTTGCGCGCATCCAGGGTGGCGCGGGCGGTGGAGGCGGCGACCCGGATCCCGACCCGGAAAGCGACCTGCGGCTCACGGCCACCGGCGCGGGTGCAGCCGACCCGACCGGCAAGACAACGCGTCCGGGCGACTTGCTCACCTACACGCTGAGCTACGCAAATCTCAGCGACGCTCCAGTGACGGACGCCGTCGTCACCGCGACCGTCCCTTCGGGCACCAGCTTCCAACCCGCCAAACCCGCAGACGGAAGCCGGCTCGTGATCCGGCAGGTAAACGGCGTCTCCGTAAAGCAGGTGGAGTGGAAAATCGGGTCGCTCGCCGCTGGCGCAGGCGGGACCGTTTCTTTCCAGGTGCTCGTTTCGAAAAATGCCCAGATCGAGACCGAGATCGAATTCTCGGACTCCGGGATCAGCGCCAAACGCAATGGCGCAGCCCTCCCGCGCGATCGAGCCAATCGCGTAAACAGCCTCGTCACCAGCTTGCTGAACGTAACCTCGACGACCGTCACCAGCACGGCTGGGCCCGGCGGGTTGATCACTTACAAGTTTGCCGTCCGCAACGACAGCAGCACGGCCATGACCGATGTGCAGCTTCGTTATGAGGTGCAGACGGGCAGTGCTGTCGTGAGCGCTTTCTTCACCGACGCCAACGGGACGGAGATCGGCTCGCCTGGAAAAGCACCGGGCAAAGCTTTCAATCCCAGTGTGGATGACCGGGGCGAGACCGTGACGTGGTTCTTCAATAAACTCCCTGCTCGCTCCACCGGCTACGCCAAGCTCACCGTGCGCCTCTGGTACGATCGTGCCGCGGACGAGCCGCTGCAGGGCGGCGAACTCGTCGGCAGCTTCCGCCTTTCAGGCAAGGCAGGCACCGTACCAAGAATCATCCCGACGACTGTCGCGGCGACCGGGCAGGCCTCTACAGAGCGTCCTTACCTCGGGCTGTCCAAGACCGTTGACGAAGTCTCTCTCGTCACTGATCCCACCGTCGGCGAAGTCGCGGCCACAAGCGTCGGTGAGAGGTTCACGTTCTCGCTCTGGGCCTACAATATCGGCGAGCGTCCCGCAGAGCGCGTCTTCATCCAGGAACGTGCGCCGGAGAATACCGTCATCGATCCTGCCTCCGTGCGGATCAATGACGCGGCACCCTCGGAGAAAGTCTCGGTCACCGACAAAGGCCGCACCCTCGTTCTGCCGATCGGCCAGCTTAATCCGGGCGTCACCGTGAAGGTGAGCTATCGCGTCCGTGTTCAGCCGCGGGAGGATCGCGCGATCAACCACTTCCTCGTCTCCGAAGGCGGCTACGTCGGCACCGCGAGCCTCGGCGAGACGGTGGATGCTTACCCCGATCCGCTGCTGGTCAAAGTCGTCGCGCCCGCGAGCTTCGCGGCATCCACCGAGGAGGCGCCCGCGCGTGCGGAGATCGGTCAGGTCGTGCAGCACTTCATTCGCTTCCACAATAACGGCGGCAAGCCCGCGAAGAATGCCCGCATCACCAACGCCATCCCAGCCGGCGCAAAATTCCGCGGCGCGGCGTATGTGGAAAAGATCGACGGCAGCTACGTCGATCGCGGGTCCGCCCGGAACGGCCTCCCGATCACCAAACCCGCTCTCGATGCCACCTCCGGTACTATCCTCTTTCCGCTCGGCAGCCTTGCCGCCGGAGAGGCGGTGACGGTCCGGGTCGACCTCGTAAAGACCGCGCAGGTCCTCGCACTCGACCCGCCCGAGTTGGTGAATATCGCCCGCATCGATTTCGGCCCCGCGCGTACTGCCCAGCGGGAAGCTGCCGCCGACTTCGAGCCCGATCCCTTTACCCTGCCCCCTTATGCGATGGCGATCGGCCGCACCCCTACGCTCGACACCTCCGTGCCGCGCTTTTTTCTCGGCATGATGGCGCCGGCAACGGTCCGCGCAGGAGAGCAATTCACCTACCTCGGCTTTTACGGCAACACGGGTGATACCGCCGGTGTCGCGACGATCCGGCTGAACATCCCGCCCTCGGTGGCCGCGCTGGAAATCGTCAACCTCACCACCGATCGCCCGGATCCCGACGCCTTTGCGCAGACCGATGCGGAGGGGAATGTCGTCATCGCCGCGAACATTCCACCGCATACCCAGCTGCCGTTTCAGATCGTCTGTCGAGCGATCGGCGAGGGTGGCAAGGTCGTGCTTGCCTCCGAGCACCGCATCTCCGGCGACTCCTTCTCCGGAGTGCGCGCCGGCAAGCCGCTTGCGACCTATATCTACGACGGAGCCGCAGTCGACGAGGCAGCCATGCGTTCCTCTGTGGAAAGCGCGCTGCTCGATGCCGCAGGCGTCAACTTCGCCTATGGCCGCGACAATGCCCCCTTCAAAGCCGAACTGCGGCAACTCGGGGCGGGGTCCATTTCCACCATCCTGGTAGGCGCCGACTTCATCGCGCTGAGAAACGGCGCCTTCCTCGTGCCCCTCGGAGGCGGCCGGGTGCTCGCGGGGGCCGTGGGCATTCTCTCCAATGACGGTGCGTCGGTCCTCTCGAACGATGGGGCCAGTATCATCAGCGGCGGCGCGGGCAATATCATCTCGGGAGGTGCCGGAAACATCATCAGCGGTGGCGCGGGCAACATCCAGTTTCATGGACTCCCCGGCTTCACCGGCTCACCGAGCGCGGGAATATTGCTGACCGATCCAAATCGCATCATCTCCGGCGGCGCCGGCAATCTGCTAAATCTCGGAGGCCACAACCTCTTCGGAGGCATCACCGGCACTGCTCTCGTGAACAACGCAGGCGGTGGATTCGCCAACGCCGACTACTTCCGCGCCACCCTGGCCAATATCATCTCCGGCGGCGCGGGAAACCTGCTCGGGCAGGACGGAGCAGGGATCATCTCCGGCGGCGCGGGCAATATCGTCGCCGGCGGCGCGGGCAATATCATCAGTGGCGGCGGCGGCAACATCATCGGTGACAACGGCTCCGGCTTCATCTCGAATGACGGCGGCAGCCTCACCACGTTTGGTGGCGGCAACATCATCTCCGGCGGTGGCGGCAATATCATCAGCGGCGGCGCGGGCAATTGACCGCAATCGGAGTTGGTCCGGGGAAGGGGATTCCGTTAGAGCGATCGTGCTTCGACGCAAAACTCCCTCCCCATGAACATCACCCTTGTCTCAAAGATCAGCGCCGTCCTCGCTATCGCCTCGATCGCACTCGCGACCACATCTACTTCGCACAAGCGCCTCACTGTGCAGCGTATCGCTGAAGTGAAGGAGTTGATTGATGCGGCACCACCCCGCAGCTATCAGATCGAGGTCTCCGGCATCGGCAGCATCGAAGTGGGCCCGGCAAAATTCCAGATGCAGATGGAGGCGGTCCGTGCCCTTTCCTTCCCCACTGAATTCGATCCGCCGCTCCCGGCGGGGAAGGGTCTGAACTACGTGATGCCCGCGACCCCGACAGCATTCGAAACGGTGAACACTGGCTGGACGGTCCGCCTCTCGGGAAAGCCGCACGGCAAGCTCATCGAGATTACCGGCGCCGCTGACTACACGGAGGCGGAATCTCTGCCCGGTGGCTATGGTGAAGTCGCGGGTCCCATCTACGATGCGCGGGGCGACATGGTGACTACCAACAAGCTCGACCAACCCCGCCTTCAGACCACGACAACACGATTTCACCTCTTTGCGTTGCCGGGGAAGGGCTACGAGATACTGCTTTACCGCGGGCGCAAGGCCGAGAAGCACACCGTGGCCGTTACCGCGGATTAGGGATCGAACTCGGCGGGTGCGCGGCAGCCGTTGACTGGGATTGCACAAGGTGGAAATCAAATCCTCGCGGTTGCACGCCCAAGGCTTGAGCACGCCTGCCGGTCGAGTCACTTGACGGAACCCGTTCACTTTGTAAGCTCTGCACTCGCAGGCGTTAACAACCTGCGCCCCCCAATCCCTACCCCTGGAGACGAACTCCTGAATCGCGGATACATCTACGGGACCGGGGCGGAAAGCGCGATCGTGACCGTCAGCGGCATTACATTCCCACAGTATAGTTTGTATATCTACACTTTGAACGATGTGCCCCGTAAAGGAGAGACGACGGTTGGGAACACGACCTATTATGGCATGTCGCCGAGTCCAGGAGCTGCGGGATATGTCGATAGCAATGCGCTGACGCCGTATACCTATAATCGGATCATCAGCGTAGACCCGCTTGATCCAACACCGCTTGGAAACTATGTGCTCGTCGAAGGTCTAACGTCAGCCAGCATTAGCTTTTCCCAATTCGCAACCGGGGATGGCTTCTTGAGCGGCTTCCAATTGGTGGCAGTCCCAGAGCCTTCTTCGATGCTGACCGTGTTCTCGGGTAGCGCAGTGCTCCTTGGTCTCCGCCGCCGTCGCCTGTAGTTCGCAACCCTCGCAAACAGAATTTCCAAAGCACCCCTCAGAGATTCTGAGGGGTGTTTTGATTTCACAGCAGTGGCTTAAGCATATCTGACGAGTGCGAACCCTATCGCTGCGAGGGTGGCTCGTTTTGCTGGCTCCAAGTTGCACTTCGGAGCGCATAGATCAGGTGAGGCTCAGTTTCCGCAGAAGACGACGTCATTCCCAAGTGCGAATGGGGAACGACGTCGCGGGCAGGAGTTTGCGGAGCGGGTTGCAGTCCAAAGCGAAAACGCCTCCCGGCCAAGAGGCACGGGAGGCGTTTGCGTGAGAGGTGTGATCGCTGACTAAGCTTTCACAATCGCCGCGTGGGCGGTCTGCCAGTCGTCGAGGTTGTTCAGATCAATCGCGCCAGGGCTGACGGCATTCTCATCGGCGATGCTGGATACGGAGAGGATGTCTTTCCGCACGTCGTCGCTGTGGATGTAGCTGGCGATCCCGGCGTTTACCCGGAAGATGTTTGCTGGGCTGAGGTTCACGCTGGGCTGGCTCTTCACCCACGCTTCAAAGGCAGGATAACTTGGCTTCTGCGCGCGGATGAAGGAGCGTGCCGCATCCGGATCGATCCCGAGACCTTGCAGCACCATGTGATCGTAGCCGGGCCCAATGTCCTTGTAGCCGTCGGCGAGCTGGCCCGTGGCGCCGAGCAGCGCTTTCAGCCAAAGCCGCGGAAGGTGGAGGACGCCGAGTGGTCCGGCAGTGCCGGAGGAGATCAAAGGAACGATTTTATCCATAGGGCTGCGGATGGTGAAGCTGGAGGCGTAGCAGTGTCAACGATCTGCGCAGGCGCAGGCTAGCTATCGCTTCGGTCCGATCGGTCCCTATGCACCTCTGCCCGAGCACGGTATCGCAACCCATCCAAAGGGCCGGATGCAGTGGGCGAGAAGTGAGCCTCCGATCCAGATGACTCTGATGCCGAGAGAACTAGGCTGTCCCGGCAAGAGCCGACGAACCTTGCAAGATTAGGTCCTGACTTGACCCTGGATTTCGAAGACAATGTCCTTTACATGTTTCGCCTGTAGGGAAGCAGCCTCCAGAGAACAGCGGATCAACTTTGCAATTAGCGATTTGGAGGCACATGTCGCGCACGACCACCATTCTCGCTCTTCTCCAAACCATCATCGTGGTGCTCGGCTTCTTCGCCGTGGCGACGACGCTCAAGATGCTTGGCTATCCGGAGTCGGCGGCGGTGAATTGGAATCCTTTGGCAGTCTTGCTTCGCGAGCACGGCGCCTGGCTTTTGTTGCTTCCACCGCTGTGGGTTCTGTGGGCGACAGCCGCACGGCATCAGGACAGGGGCTTCCTCTCCGAGCGGGCCGTGTTCATCGCGGGCGTTTGCAGCTGCGGGATCATCATTGGTCTTTTCCTGTATGCAGCGGCATTTGCGTTCAGCCGACCTATGTGGATCCACGTTCGGTAAAAGCTGATACTTTCGTCGGCTTTGTCGGCATTCGCGAGCCGCTCAAGGCATCGCTTTCTTGCGCGCGAGGACCAGCGTAACGCGCAGACCGCTGTAGGCAACAGGAGCCAACACGACTAGCCGGCGAAAAGCGGTCGGCCCCGCGTCCGTCGTCCACTTGGGGAAGCGGAGAGTGGTTCCCTTTCTGGACCTCCGCGACTGAGCTCCTATTCCGGTGAGGGCGTCCCTACCGTCGGCGGAGGTCACTTTGCAGTTAAACGTGCGTGAGGCTGTAGTTCTTACTGACGCCGTCTCATGTGTGATCCCGTGCCAGTATACACAGATATCCCACGGGGCGGATGTATCACATGGCACACACGGTGCTTAAACAGTTATCACAAACGCTCCCCCCGGAGTTTGCCTTCGGATGCCCCGCCGATACGCGGGCAACTTTGGGGAAGCGTTCCCCCCCAAACAATGCAGAACGCCGTCCATACCATCCTCGTTCTGGAGGATTGCCCGGTCACCTCCCTCACGATCGAGCGCGCCATCGAAAGCACTCTTCCGCACCTGCGAACGGTGCGCGCTCGCACGGTCGAGGAAGCCCAGCTCCTGGCGTGCGATCTCGCGATCGACCTCTTCCTTGTGGATGTCCAACTCCCGGATGGCAGCGGTCTGGATTTCCTCTGCGACATCGCGACGATCCATCCAGGAGCGCGGGCGATCGTGATGACGGCGGCACCGTTGCCGGAGTATCGCGAGGAGTCGGATCGCATCGGAGCTTTGCGGTTTTTCGAAAAGCCTCTGGATCTGACGGTGTTGATGGAGGCGATTCGCACGGCCCTGGATCCAACTGCGGAGATCAAGCGAGACGAGGAGGAGGTAGACGACTCCAGCTTTTGCGCGACGCTCAACAAGCTCACGCCGGTGGATATCATCCAGATCAAGTGCCTCTCGAGATCGACCGCAGTGATCGAGTTCCAATCCGACGAGCATCGCGGAAGAGTCCATTTTCTCCAGGGTGAGATCGTGCATGCCGAAGCGGCTGATCTCGTCGGGATCGACGCTTTCAACCGGATCGTCGGCTGGCACCACGGCCGCGTGGTCGAGGTCGCGAATGCCCGCACGAGTCGCCAGACCATCGTCACGAACTGGCAGATCCTGCTGATGAACGCCGCTCAGATAGTCGATGAATCCCAAGTCTCATGATTGCCACCCCGACCGCCGCTGCTTCCGCCCCACCCATGATTCAAACCTCGCGCTCCACCGACGAGCCGCCGCGCCTCAGGCGCATCCTCGCGATCGATGATTCGATGTCGATCCGGACCTTCATCGCGCGGACGCTGGGGAAGAATCCCGAGGAGGTTGAAATCGTTACCGCCAAGGATGGAGGAGAGGGCGTGCAGATGGCGGGGGAGATTCATCCGGATTTGATCCTCCTGGATTTCATCCTCCCGGATATGAAGGGGGACGCCGTGTGCCAGCGCCTGATGGAAAATCCGGTGACCTCCACCATCCCGGTGGTGCTGATGAGCTC
>DASVRY010000575.1:0-6450 GCA_036388395.1 Chthoniobacteraceae bacterium | reverse complement strand
ATAGACGCCGCCATCATTCGAGCGCATCACGATAAAATGCGTCTCGTCTGCAGAGCGATCGGTCCAATCGAGCTGCACGGTGGAGGAATTCACCTGCGTGAGCCGGAGTCCGCCAGGAGCTGGCTGCAGCGCAAGCAGACTGGACCCAGCGCTCCATCGTGGCAGCCCGCGCTCGAAGCTGCCGATATCTGGTGCTGCGCCGCTGATCGGGTCGTCAAAAGGCGTCGCCACGCCTTTGTCGATGGCCGCAGTGGCGGTCGCGGCGAGGGTGTAATCGGAATTCGGAATGCTCGTATAGAGCGCATTCGAAGAGACGAGATTGTTCGATGAAACTGCGTCGGGGATCGTCGGTATCGGTCCGCTGAGGAGATTGTTGCGAATTTCGCTTCCGAGACTGGTGTTGCCCAAGGTGCTGAGCCCAGCGATTCCGGGGGGATCCGCGATGGCGGTGTTGTTAAAGACCCGCATGTTCTGGTTCTTCGCTGTGTCGGTCCAGTTGATGTTGATCGGCCGGGCGACATCGAAGACGAGGTTGTGATCGATCACGCCCCCCGAGGCAAAGTCGAAGTAGATCCCGAAGTTCGTGGGCTCGAAGACGTTGAAGACGAGGTTGTGATCGATCCGGATGAATTGGTGGTTCGTTCCAAAGCTGTCGATCGCCGCGGAGTCGTAGCTGCGCATCATCACGTCGTGGATAGTGTTGTGGTGGATGCGCGCGGGGATGTTGGTCGGCGAGTTGCTGGAATTCTTCAGCCCTCGGAAATTGATCCCTTGTTGCGGCGTGCGGTAGATCGTGTTGTTGGCGATCTCGTGATCGAAGCTGTTTTGCGGCACGCCATAGGAGTTCCCGAGGTTCAACGCACCGGCCTCCGAGACGCTGTAGTTCATGTCAGCGATTACGTTGTTGAGCACTTTGTTTCCTTGCCCCAGCACTGACACGCCCGAACCAGCGGAGTAACGCAGGATGCTGTTTTGCAGCGTGATGTTCGACCCGCTGAGAATGATACCTGACTTGGATACCCACTGCATCTGGTAGTTCCCGCTGCAGTCGGTGAAATGCGTGAGGTATTGCCCGTTCAAGCCGTCGAGCAGGATGTTGTTGGCCGGGGCAGTGGTGTTCGTGCGAGTCGCGGAACTGTTGTCTGTGCGGATGCTGGCGGCAAAGAGGTGCAGGCCCCGCACGGTGATCCACGACCGGCCGGCGAGCGAGAATGCCCACGAGCGGCGACGTGCTTCGACCGTCCTGGGCTCTCCCGCCGTCGCCGCTGGCGGCTGTCCGTCCCAAGTGCGCACGTACGTCTGCCCTGCAGCGGAATCGAACCACCATTCTCCCGGCGCGAGCGCTGATGCCACGCCGCCGGTGTCCGCAAGGGCCGAGGCTGTGGGCTGGAAGAGGTGGTAACGGGTGTTCGTGCCGACGCCCCATGGCTGACTCCCCATCCTGGTGTCGATGCCGAGGAGCGTCAGTTGCCCCGTACTCGCGGCGGTGACGGTGCCGGTTTGCCCCTGCCCATCGTGGCCGTTGCGCGAGAGATTTACCCACACTTTGGCATTGAGCCAACGTGCGGGGTTTTCGGTGAACTCCGCGTCGTTCAGGATGACATTGCTGCCGCTCGCGGTGGCGGAATCGACCACCCCCTCGCGCGGATTGGCCACCAAGTCGTGATTCGTTTCCTTTGGCCAACGCAGAAGGTTAAGCATCTGCCCATCGAGGAACACCTGATTGCTCGGGAACGTGGAGTTCGTTACCAGTTCGTAGCTGTAATTCCACGCCATCGGCGCGCGGTAGACGCCGCCGCCGAGACTGGTCCACCCGGTCAGCACGTCGCTCCCGGAGATCGTCGCGATTTCGCCGGGGTAATTTTGAAACGTAATCGGCGCACTCGAAGTGCCGCTCGCCGCCGGCGTCACGGTCTCCCGATAAGTCCCGGCACGCACGAGCACGGTATCACCGGCCACTGCCACCGCCGCTCCCTTTTGCACCGTGCGAAAGGGCTGCGCAAGGGTGCCGGGGTTGGTGTCCACGCCGGACGGTGAGACGTGATAAGTCGCAGCTTCGAGAACGAGCGGGAGAACGGCGAAAAGGGCACCCGCGGTAAATAAGGAAATCTTCATGGGTGCAGGGGGACTCTTGAGTATCGCATCTGTGAGGGAAAGCAAAGCTACACGCGCGGAGGCACCGGTGGGGCGGCGCCGTGATCTGATTAAACAACGACTGGCTTTCAGCTCTCCCAGAGGGCGCGGTCGATTAAAAGTAAGCTCCTCATCCGAGGAGCCTGACATGGCGCAGGGAGAGCGCTTGACTTGCGAGATGTTCGCCGAATAGTCGCGCGGTGGAAAAATCCGCTCCAGAGGCTGATGAATATTACGTCCTGAAGGGCGGCGAGATTCTCGGGCCGTTTCGCCTCGAGGAACTCAAGCGGGGGCGTCAGGAGCAGCGGTTCACCGACACCGACTTCACCCAGGCGGCAGGATGGCCGGTGTGGCGACCGCTTCGCCGGGTGCTCGGCGATGAGGCGGAACAAATCGGCCCGATCGCTCCGGACTGGCGTTCGGTGCTGACCTGGCTTTGGCTCCGCGCGCGGCACAGCTTTCTGGAGCAGCCGCTTCCAAGTGCGGGTTTGCTCCTCGGGCTCGGCCTTCTGTTCCTTGCGCTTTCCTCATGGCCGCCACTGCTCTGGTTGCCGTGGTTTGCGCTGGCCGGTTACGCCGCGACGCTTCTGATGAACCGCCAGCGGCCGGTCCTTGGGCTTCTGCTCTTTCTTGCTGCGGTGGGCATTCCGGTGATGGCCCTGCTCTCCGCGGGAACCGACTCCTCCAGCCAACGGGTCGTCGCCCAGAGCGACACTTCTCCCACCACAGGCGAGGCAAGGAATGCCGCAACCCCTGCGCCAGCAGTCGTTTTGACGCGCACCGAAGTCGGTCCGCCTGCTGCCGTTGCACCTGAGGAGGCTCAGCCCGGGAGCGATCACGAGACGGCCGAAGCTGGGCCACTCGAGGCTGTGGCTTTGCCCGTTCCACCGCCGCCGCTGGCAAAGTCCGGTCCAGCCTCTCAAGGCACGCTCGCAGCTGCTCCTATTCCCGAGCCCGCGAAGGCTGAGGAGCCGGGCATCCTTGAGCGCGCGACCAACTTCCTCGGGAAGCTCACTGGCAGCTCGACCACCCCGGCCACCGCCCCACCTCCGGAGGTGCCGCTTCCGAGCACCGATCGGCCTGCATCCGACATCGCAACCGTGCCACCCGCGACACCGACGAGTGGAGAGTTCGTGCAGCGCCACGCCGACGCGCTCGTCGTCATCGAGGGGAAGGATGGCTCCGGCAGCGGCTTCACTTGTCGCGCTGACGGCAAGACGTGGCTCTTTACGAACATCCATGTGCTTGCCGGGATGCAGCAGCCAAGATTCACCGGCCTCAACGGTTCCGCCCTGAAGCTGGGAGCGGCGGACGCTGCGGCCAAACACGACATCCTGCGGATCGCTGTCACGGAAGAACCCGCGCAACCACTCGAGGCGATCACCGACTTTGCACGCGACGTCCGTCTTGGCGACGCCATCCTCGTGCTCGGCAACAGCGGCGGGGGAGGTGTCGTGACGAGCCTCCCAGGCGAAATCGTCGGCATCGGTCCTGATCGCCTCGAAGTTTCCGCGGCGTTCATTCCGGGAAACAGCGGGAGCCCGATCGTGCATGTGAAAACGGGCAAGGTGATTGGTGTCGCGACCTACCTGACCAAGCGCTACGAGGAATTTTCAGCGAAGCCGCAAGCTGAGGCAACGCCCACGCCCTCCACACCGGCCCCGTCTCATCCGCCACGCCCAGGCCCGACTCAACCCGATCGTTCACCTGAAAGCCGCCATCAACCGCAGCCCAGAGCAGGAGGAGCAGCGCCTGGAGAGATCGTCGTCCGTCGGTTCGCGTTCCGCATCGATAGTGTTCGCACTTGGGAGCCGGTGAATTGGAACCTTTTCGCGCAAAATGCGGCCCAGGTCACCCAGATCTCCCGCCTCACCGGAGACATCTTCGACTTCGTCACCGCGCTTCGGAAAAAGGAGGACCCGCAATTCGCCACCGACACCTTGCGCCGGCCCGCGGCTGAATGGATGCGCATCATCGGCCGCCGCGGCGTGAGCCCAGTCGACCAGCGCCGCGCAACCGAAGGATTCCTGCGTGCCTTGCGCACGATGGTCCGAGCCGATGTCGCCGAAGCGGAAAACCGCCTCCGCTATACCTATTTCCGCGAGGCGCTCCGGAGCGAACGTGCGGTGCGGGATCAGCTCTTTGCCGGATTCGACAAGGTGGCGAAAGATATGGCCTCTCCGGTGAGGTAGCAGCTAGTCAATTGCTTGGAGACGCGCTCGGAAGCCAGACGCTTCGAGTCTGCTGCCTTGACGCATTCCCTTGCAGCCGACCTAGTAGAGCCGCATGCGTTTTCAGACACTTTTCGAAGGCCGATGGATCTTTGCGGCGATTCTCCTCCTCGGGGCAATCGGTTACGCGCTGGGCTGGACCTGGCTCATCGTGATCGCGGCGCTGCTCGTCGTCTTTTGCCTGAACTTCTTCCGCGATCCAGAGCGTGTCTCACCGACGGACCCTGACATCGTCGTCTCCGCCGCTGACGGCACGGTACAGGACATCATCGAGATTGAGGAAACGGAAGTGGTCCATGGCCGCTGCAAACGCGTCGGGGTTTTTCTCTCGGTCTTCGATGTCCATGTGAACCGCGCGCCGATTGCCGGAAAGGTGAGCTTTCTCCAGCACACACCCGGGGCCTTCCACGACGCGCGCCACGTGAATTGCTCCAGTGAAAACGAATCGATGACCTGGGCTTTTGCGGGTGAGCATGTGACGCTCATCGTGCGGCAGATTACCGGCGCGATCGCACGGCGCATTGTCCCGTGGTCGAAGCTCGGCGACTCCCTGCAAAAGGGTGAGCGCTTTGGAATGATCCGGTTCGGCTCGCGGACGGAGGTTTACCTTCCACTGAGCAGTGAAATTACGGTGAAGATCGGCGACAAGGTGAAAGGCGGCGAGACGATCATCGCGCGGCTCGCCTCGTCCCGCGCAGCGTCGGTCGAGTGACCTTCGTGATGGTGGCTCAACTCCCAAGCCGCTCAGCGGGCATCACGCACACGATGTGCAGGCAATGACGACACACCTCCCCTCATGAGCGAACCCGCCGGGCCGAAGATCTATCTGCTGCCGAACTTGATGACGGCAGGCAACCTCTTCTGTGGCTTCGCCGCGACGCTGAAGATCCTGGAGGGGGCGCTGATCATCGCGCAGAACCCTCTGGCGCAGGACGACGCCTCAGCAAAGTTCTACGCGGCGATTTGGTTGATCCTTGCCTCGTGTATTTTCGATCTTCTCGACGGGCGGCTTGCGCGGCTCGGCGGCAGTGATAGCGACTTTGGTCGCGAGTTCGATTCGCTGGCCGACATCGTCTCGTTTGGCGTTGCGCCGGCGCTCATGGTTTACCGCATCGTACTGCACGAGTTCGACAAAATCGGCTGGATCGTGGCTTCCATTTATCTCGTCTGTGGGGCGCTCCGGCTCGCTCGCTTCAACTGCCTCGCGGCAGCAAATAGTGCGGCGGCGAACAAGGAGTTCCGCGGCTTTCCCATTCCCGCTGCGGCTGGCCTGATCGCCTCGGTGACGCTCTTCATGCTGTGGTTTGACGAGCGGGGCCGCGACATTGGCGCCGGAAAGTGGGTGCTGCCGCCGCTCATGCTCTTCCTCGCGTGGATGATGTTCAGCGGCTTCAAGTATCCGAGCTTCAAAGGGATCAACTGGCGCACGACGCGGTCGCTGCCGAAGTTCATGGTGATTCTCTTCGTGCTCGCCTTCACCGCGCTTAATTACCAGTGGATGCCGGCGGTAATCTTCATCTCGTATCTGCTCTACGGTTTTCTGCGCCCTTTCCTCTCGCGCAAGATGAAGCAGGAGATCGAGGACGAGATCGAAGACGACGAGGAGCCTCTGGAGAGCCCGTAAGGTGTCGGACTTAGCGCAAGCGGGGCTGATCTGCACGCTCCAGCGGCTGAATGACACGCATCTGCCAGTGCTGGAGGCAGAGCTGGAACTGCAGTCGGCCATTCGATCGATCGCGCTCATCTTGCCGTGTCATGCAGGGGATTTGTTCCAGCCGGCGCTCGCTCATATCGTCGAGGAGCTGGGGCGGGTGCGGTTTCTGCGCGAGGTGGTAGTGAGTCTTAACGGCTACGATGAGCCAGCTTTCGAACATGCGCGGGAGATCTTCCCGTCGTTGCCACAGCGCGTACGGGTGCTTTGGAACGATGGACCGACCCTTGCGCCGCTTCTTTCCCGATGGAGCAGTGCGATGGGGAAGGGCATGAATGTCTGGAGCGCAGTGGGCGCGCTCACGGGTGACGGTGGACCGGAGCTGATTGTCACCCAGGATGCCGATGTCGCTTCCTTCCGCAGCAGCACTCTGGC
>DASVRY010000574.1:0-3599 GCA_036388395.1 Chthoniobacteraceae bacterium | reverse complement strand
CGCCGCTGGCGTGTGCGATCACGCTCGGCCAGGCAATTCCCAAGGGGAAAAACATGGACTTGATCGTTGAGAAAGCGACGGAGCTGGGCGCAGCGGCCATTGCGCCGTTGCTCAGCGAGCGGACGGTCGTGCGTTATGGGGAAGAGGAAGCGGCGGCCAAGCGCGAGAAGTGGCAGCGGGTGGCGATCGAAGCGGCCAAGCAGTGTGGACAAAACTGGCTTCCACGCCTGGGGAAACCGGCGAGCCTGAAAACCTTTTTCGGCGAAGCGGAGCAATATGATCTCATGCTGATCGCGTCGCTCCAGGCGGGAGCCATGCCGGTCAAGCAAGTCCTCGCGGAATTGGCTCCGGGCAGCGTGAGGAAGGTTCTCGTGCTGGTGGGACCAGAAGGCGATTTCACTCCGGCAGAGATCAACTTTGCCGTCGGTCAAGGCTGCCGCCCAGTGACTCTCGGCCCGATCATCCTCCGCACCGAGACGGCGGCGATTTATTGCTTGAGCGTGCTCGCTCACGAGCTCTTCGCCTAGGAGACGCAGATCTTCCCCACGCGGATGCCCGCGTGTTGACTTTAGTGGACCGTGATCTCAAGTATCTCCGCATGGCAGCTCTCGCCTCCCCCAAACCCAAACGTGTGCAGGAGCGGCTGGCCGCATCGCGCTTCCTCGCCTTTTCCTTCCTGCTGCATGTCGTGCTCGTGCTGGCCGGCGGCAGCGTGGTGCTTTTCAAAGCGTACGTTGAACAACCGGATTTCGCTGCCACCGATGGCGGGCTCGTTTCGACGGATGTCGTGGCTCAGCCGCCGCCGGAGCAGCCGGTCGATACGCAGCAAACTTTTACTCCCGAAGCTCCGCAAATCGCGGCACCCACGCTGAGCACACTCAGCACGACGAATGTTTCCACCCCGACTTTCCAGGTCGCTGCTTCCGTCCCCATGTCGCGGCCGATGCAAACCGACATGATGACGGAAAATTTGCAAAAGGCGACGCAGTCCATCAAGGGAATCGCAGGAAATATCCCGGGTACGATGGCGGGCCGAATGGGAGGGACGAGCCGCGCCAAAATGATGGCGCAGAACAACGGAAAACAGCAGAGCGAGGATGCCGTGATGCGAGGATTGAAATGGCTGGTCAAAACTCAGAACGCAGACGGATCATGGTCTCCGGAGCACCGGATTTCGATGACAGGTTTGGGACTGCTCGCTTTTCTCGGGCACGGTGAGACGACCACTTCGGCGGAGTTTGGACCGACGGTGGACAAAGCGATCAACTGGCTGGTCAAAGAGGGAGCAAGATTCGAAGGGCGCTTGACTGGCCGGAACAACTTTGGCGACGTCGGGGATTACAGGAGCGGTGGTCCGCCGGTTTACGAGCACCCGATTGCTGCTTACGCGCTCGGCGAGTATTACACGATGACTCAGGACGATCGGGTGGCGCCGTTGCTGAAGCAGGCGATCGGTCACATCGTCACCGGTCAGGCGCCAAACGGCGGATGGGGTTACGGCTATGGGAAGGAAAAAGTCGATCTTTCCGTGACCGGCTGGCACGTGCAGGCGTTGAAGGCGGCGCACTTGAGCGGGCTCGAGATCCCGGGAGTGGATGCGGCTTTGGAAAGGTCGATGCTTTACATCAAGAGCCTCCAGCGGCCCGACGGCGGCTTTGACTATGAGAAGAAGGATGACCGCAAGGGTGTCAAAGGATTGGGCATGACTGGCGTCGGCGTGCTCTGCACCTATTTCTGGAAGCAGGACAAGAATGATGCCCTGATTCGCGACGGGGTGCGCTACATCCTGAATAACGACATGCCGGAGCTCGAGTACAAAGGTCCGCACGCCGACCTGTATGCGTGGTATTACGCGACTCAGGCGTGCCTGATGTATGGCGGTCCCTCGTGGACGAAGTGGAATCGGATGTTTCAGGATCAAGTGACCAACAACCAGAGCATGGACGGCAGCTGGCCTCCGGTGACCAGCAAACCGGAAGCTGGGGATCTACAAAGGAAGACAGACGGCGCCGGTCCGTTCTATCGGACGACGCTTTCCATTCTGATGCTGGAGGTTTTCTACCGCTACGCGCCGACCACGAAGGGATGACGTCGTGGGGCGGGTTCGAGTGCAGTGCGCACTGAAAGCGGTCGATTTCAGCGCAGCGGCTCGATAGATTTGCTTCCGCGATGAAGCGCATTTTCAATCCTGAGGAACCTGAGTTGATGGACCGGCCGCAGCCGGTCAGTTCCGAGCTGGAAGCCGATCTGCTCAACCTTGTCTCCCTCAACCGCAACTTCGGTGGTCATCGGTTGGTCCGCAGCTTTCTTCCGCAGTGGCTGGAGTCTGGACGCTGCTATCGTGTGCTCGACCTCGCCACCGGCGCCGGCGATATCCCGCGGTTGATGGTGGATTGGGCGCGCCCGCGCGAAATCACGCTGCGGATTGATGCGGTCGATGCGAATCCATCAACGATCGAGATCGCTCGAAAACACAGCGAAGGTTACGACGAGATCGAGTTCCTCGTCGGGAATGCTCTGCGGTTTGGAGGAAGCGCAGATTACGATCTGGTTTGCTGTTCGCTCGCGGTGCACCACTTCAGCGAAGAGGATGCCGTCCGTCTCCTTTGCCGCTGTCGCGACTTATCCACGCGCTTTGTGCTCGTTGCGGATCTGGAGCGCTCGCCTGCGACGTCCATCGCCATCTATGCGCTCACCGCGCTCGCCTACACGGAGCCGATGACGCAAGCGGATGCTCGGGCTTCCGCTCAGCGCGCCTTCTCCTTCGGAGAATTCCGCGCACTGGCAGAAAGCGCACGCTGGCGGAACTTCGGTCACGCGAGATTTCTCTTTTGCCGGCAGGCGCTCTGGCTTGATGGACGGGATCTAGCGGCTGTGACGCCTGAGGTGGAGATCGCAGTCGCCCAAGGCCTCCCTTGCCCAGCTGCGTGAGTGCGCAGGGGGGACCTCAGGTGTTCCCCAAGTTGGAGCCGAAGCCCAGCCAGGGATTGGCTGAAGGCGGTCCCAACTCTTTCTCATCGGGACCGACGTCCCCCGCCGGTGTTCCGCGAATCGTAACCGCCACGGCCTTGGTACTGCCCACCGGGTTTCGCTGGTCCCGCCGAGGAGCGACCCGAGACGCCGGCTCGAGTCCGAGGTTGTTGGAACCGGCGCTGGCGGTCGCCTTCGCCCTCGGCCATTGGAGGCGCCGGAGCTTGATAGTCGAAACCTTCCGCGCGCTTTCGCACAATCCCTCGCCCGATGAAACGCTCCAGTGAGCGCAAAGCGGCCTGATCCTCCGAGGTAACAAAGCTGATCGCGTCGCCGATCGCCTGAGCTCGTCCGGTTCTCCCGATCCGGTGGACGTAATCTTCCGAGTGCATGGGGAAATCGTAATTCACGACGTGCGAGATGCCGTCCACATCAATGCCACGCGCCGCGATGTCCGTTGCTACCAGCACCCGCACGGCACCGCTTTTGAAGTCTCGCAACGCTCTGAGTCGTTGATTCTGGGAGCGATTCGAATGGAGTGTGGCCGTGGTGATCTTGACGCTCTCCAGCTTCCGCGCGACACGATCTGCACCGTGTTTGGTGCGAGTGAAGACCAGCACGGTATTCAG
>DASVRY010000573.1:0-2333 GCA_036388395.1 Chthoniobacteraceae bacterium | reverse complement strand
CCACACGATGGCGAATTTCTGGATGGGTGACCTCGCAGCGCTCTTGAAAGCGTCCGAGAAGAAGTAGGACAGGAGAATCAGCCGGCGGCTGATGCGCGAGCTACGACGAGAACTTCCCGTAGACCGCGAGAACCGGATAGTAGCAGCGATTCTTGCTCGCGTAGTCGCTCACGAAACCGTTCTTCGTCCGCAGCTCGACGTGCCCGGCACCGTTGCTGCCTTTGCCGTAGACGATCACCGCACCGACCGGTGCAGCGTAAGGATCGCGCATCGGCAACTTCGTGAAACCGTGATTGCGCACTAGCTCTTCGCCGGCTTGGAAAGCGTAGTTCGTGGTCGGGTAAGAGCTAACCACACCCGCGGCGACAAGCGCCTCTTTCACGTAGCGCCAGCAACGTGCCTTGGTGCGAGCGTTTGCGCGCTCCTGCGCGATCGTGGCGGCGCGTCGGAGGCGAGGATCAATGCGGGAATCAACCTTGGCCGAAGGATGAACCGTCGGCACGTAGTAGCGGCGGACGATTCGCGCCGAACTAACTCGGCCTGCGGTGCTCTTGTAGTAGAAGCGACCCTTCGATCGGACCAGTCCTTCAGCTTGGACGGCCGAAGTGCCGATGAACCAGCAGGCGGCAATTGAGCAGAGGAGAAGAAGGCGTTGCACGAGGTCTTCTCATGCAGGGTCCGTGCCAGCACTACGAGCTTTTTCCACGGAAGTTCGTAACTTTTTCGCCGGCAGCTAGTTGCGTCTTAATCTTACCTGCACAGACAGCAATCTCCAGCAGTTGCTATAAAAACTAAACACCTGCTGACTCGCGCCAGCAGGTGTCCGTTTGCCGAAAATGACGCGTGAAGCGCCGGAAGATTATTGGCCCGAGACGGAACCACCGCGGATCTCACCGCGCCAGCCGCCAGTCTCGTTGCCGCGAGCTTCGATGAATTCCTTGAAGCGGTTTAGGTCGCCCTGCACCCGCATGCCGACTGCGCCGAGTGCGTCGCCGATATTCTCGATCACGCCTTCGGGATCATACGACATGCTCAACGTGACGGTGGTGCGGTTATCGCCAGAGCTCGTGAAACGAACTTCGCCGCTATTCTCCGCACCGGAGGTGCTCCGCCAGGCGATCGATTGGTCGGGCTCCTGACGATAGATCTCGGCGTCCCACTCCTTGTCTTTGCCGGCGATCTCGGCCTTCCAATGCATGCGCTTGTCATCCAGCTGGCTGACTTGTTTCACGCCTTCCATGAAGCGCGGGAACTCTTCAAATTGCGTCCACTGGTTGTAGACGGTGCTGATTGGGGCGTCGACTTCGATTGATTTTTCTACCGATTCCATATGTATGATCTCCGTTCGTGTTGGTTCACAAGGACTTCGCATCCGCCGCCCGGAACGGATTGGGAGAAGAATGAAAAACCGGGAGACACTCCGCACAGCCGAGGCCTTCCTGCACGAGCACATCCCGCTGACCGTGGCGATGGGCCTGCGTGTGATCGCCGATGATGAAGCAGGATTCTCCGTAGCTGCACCGGTCGCGCTCAATCACAATCATCTGCACACGGCCTTCGGCGGGAGCATTAACGCCGTCGCCACGCTCGCCGCCTATGGATTGCTCTGGCTCGAACTCCGGGATGAAGCGGCGGACGTGGTGATCCGCGAGAGCTCGATCCGCTTTCTCCGTCCTATCCACGAGACGATCGGCGCAACCTGCCGGCGACCCAAGCCTGGCGAGCTCGCGGCGTTCCACGCGAGGCTCGGCGCCGAAGGTAAGGCGCGGATCGCGTTGCATGTGCAGGTGCGGGAAAACGACACGCTTGCCGCCGAGTTGCGCGCGACGTTTGTCGCCGTAAGACGCGCTGCTAGCTGAAAATTCCGAGCTCTGCGGCAGAACGAAAATCGTCCGCGCGGCCTGCGAACGGCGTGCGTATCCCACATGCAACGACGACGGAAAAGGGCAGGGCAGTGGCGCTCCACCGCGCCACAAGCGGCATAGGGATGTGCCGAGGGGCTTCCGGACGTGCGGTTTTGCCAGGTGGTGGCGGCGTGCTGGGAGCCGGGACTGGGGGAGTTCTACCCGGCACGCCTGCCAGCCACATATTACTGATCACACCGCGCGGCGGAATGCACAAGCTCCAGCGCGCGGTCTCAGGGCAAAGTAGCGCCTTACAACCGCCGCAGCGCCGCGCGGCGAATCAGCAGCAGCCACACTATGCGATTTGTCATCTACATGATCGGGTTCTTGATCCTCATCGGCGGGCTTGCCTGGGCCGCGATCGTCGCAGGCGCGCCGGAGCTCTACGTCTTGATTGGGTCTGTGATCCTACTTGGTCTAGGGATTGTG
>DASVRY010000572.1:0-6254 GCA_036388395.1 Chthoniobacteraceae bacterium | reverse complement strand
CGTTGATGATAAGATCTGGGACAAAGGTGCCGATCGGCTCTCCCTTGTAGATGACTGGAAAGCTCTGCTGCCGGGTCACGGCCAATCCTCGGAGCGTAAGCTCGATTTCGAAGGCACGCTCGTAGATCCGCTCGTCCATTCCAGGCCTCAGGACATCCGAAACCTCCATCGCAGCCCCGATGATCTGCCGCGTCAGCTCGTCTGATTCCAAGGGCGCCTTCATTATCGGCCGATTGACCTGCGAGTTCCCAAGCAACCCGCCGATGAGCAGATCGCCTGGCCTGGTCTTCCTAACATCCGTTCCATTCGTTCCATCCGTGGTTAAAAATCCTCCGTTAAATCCAAGTTCACGCCGTAGATGGAGATGCGGCGGTCGACCGCTTCCCGAAGGAGGATCTCCGGCTCGAGCAGTAGCGTTTTCCCCGCTTCCACACCGAGGACGCGGATGCGGGCAGCAGCGGCTGCTTCCAACGTAAGGGGGCCGATCACCGGCACATCGAAGCGGAAGTCTTGATTAGGCTTCGATACCTTCACCATCACGGCCTCTTTTCGGCCGAGCTCTCCTCCCCGCTTCATCGCTGCGTTTGTCCCTTCAAAGGCCTCAACGGCCAGTACCGTACCGGCTTTCACCACAACCGTCTGCCCGATATCGAGCCGGCTCGTTTCCTTGGCCATGGTGAAGCCGTATCGCACATCCTCCTGTTCCCGCCGACTTAGTTTCGGCCCTGCAATCAACCCGGGCGCAGCGAGGAATTCATCCATGAACGTGGTCGCTGGCAGGAGCGTGACGCCCACGCGCGTCATCTCGTCGGCTATCGCTCCGAAGATCGATTCGGCATTGCGGCGCCGAAGCTTTCCGAGAAGGACGAGCGCTTTGATGTCAGGCCGGAAGTCGAAAAGGTTCTTTGGATGAATCTGCCCGGACATCACCGCGTGCTGAGCACCCGTTTGGCTGAGAAAATTCAGCATGCGCCCTAGCTGACCGACGCGCATCCATTCGATCTCATCCACGAGGTCGACGAGAGCTGGGTTGGTCTCGTTCTGAAAGGCGGCGACTGAGATCCGACTCACACCCGCTGCGCGCGCAGCTCGAGCCATGGCGAGCGGGTAAGCGCCGCTGCCGGCGATGATTGCAAGTTTCGTGGGGACTTCCAAGCGCGGGACTTTACGAGCGAGCGGCGGCAGGTGTCGAGCGTATCGCCGGCTGCAGTTTGAGCTGAAAGGAAAATGAAGTTTACGGAGGAGCCGCCACGTATTTACGGTAAACACATGAGTTCCGAAACAGCCCCAACGATGCAGAAGATCGCGGAGGCCTGTGGGGTTTCGCGGATGGCCGTGTCGCTCGCACTTCGGAACAGCCCGAAAATCTCCGCCGCGACCGGTGATCGCATTCGTTCGGTGGCCGAGAGTATGGGCTACCGGCCGAATCCGCTCGTCTCCGCCCTGATGACGCAGCTGCGCTCGACCAAAGAAGTACGCACGCCGTCGATTCTTGCCTATGTCACGACCTACGACACACCGGATGGCTGGAGGCTGCCGGGGCCGTTTGTCTCTTTCTACGAAGGTGCGAAGCGGCGCGCCGAGCAACTCGGCTACACACTGGAGGAATGGTGGCTACGCAAGCCGGGCATGACGGAGCAGCGGTTCAGTGACATTCTCTATACTCGCGACATTCACGGCCTCCTTGTCGCGCCCTTGCCCACTGGAGGCGGATCGCTGGCGTTGGACTGGCCGCGATTTGCCTGTGCCACGATTGGCTACTCGGTCAGCGCGCCGACCATGAACCGCGCGAGCAATGATCAATACGAGACGATCTTGCTCGCATTAAAAGAACTGACGAAGCTCGGCTACAAGCGGATCGGCATGGCGATGCCCTTGGAAAGCGACGAGCGGGTGAAGCAGCATTGGTCCGCCGGCATGCTCGTCTACCAGCAGCAGATCCCGCCTCAGGATCGAGTGCCGCCGCTTCTTGCCACTGGCTCGTTCAGCAAAGCTTTCCCAGAGTGGTTCAACCAACACCGCCCAGAAGCCGTGCTGAGTCTTGCCTGGGAGGTGCTCGGCATGTTGCACGAGATGAAGCTGCGCGTGCCGGAGGATGTGGGCTTCGCCCATCTGGCACTCACTGCCGGGGACCGCGACTCCGCTGGTGTAAACCAGAACTCAGAGATCGTCGGCGCGTCGGCGCTCGAACTGGTCGACGCGCAACTGCGCCGAAACGAACGCGGCGTCCCGCTCGTCTCGAAGACCTTGCTCGTGCCGGGGTGTTGGGTTGACGGCCCCACTGTCCGCGATCTCAAGGCGTAGCCCGGCGAAGCAGGACTTTCTCCGGGGCGGATTTGCGCGTCTAAACAGCGGCGACCTTCGGCGCGGCCTTCTTCTTCGGGGCCGGAGCTTTCTTCACGCGCGGCTCGAATTCGAACCCGACTTTTCCATCTTCCAGCTTGAGATAGGCGGCGAAAGGCTTGCCCTTTTTAGAGATGAAGCGCGGGAGCAGGTCGCTCTTGCCGTCACGGAAAATCTTCAGAGCCTGCTCCGGCGGAATGGCCCGCTGGCAGATATTCTTGCCCATGCGGATCGGCTTAGCCTTCTCACCTTTCGGCACGCACAAGTAGGCGGCATCCATCTCGTAAATCGTGCCGCCTTCCGTTTCTCCAAGAGACCTCGCCTGCGATAGATCGAGTTCTTTACCCTCGCCTCCTTCAGCGTTGTCGAAGGCAAACTCCACTTTCCACTCCTCGCGGTTGAGCCGCACGACGGCATTGAATGGCCGCCCGAGCTTGCTGCGGAAGCCTTCCAGCGGACCGACTTTGCCTTCGGTCAGCACCGTGGCCACTTCCTCGCGCTCGAGTTCGCGGCCGGCCATAGATTTCCAGACGATCAATCCGCAGCCGACGCACTCGTAGGCCTTGAAGCTTTCCTTGAAAGGACCACCCGCACACTTCGGGCAGGGCACCTCGATCGCTTTGAAATCACCGCGAACTTCCTGACCCATGCCGCCGCGCACTTTGGAGACGAGATCAGTCGTAAGCTGCCGGATTTCCCCCATGAAAGTGGCGCGCGGAAGTTGCCCGCGCTCCATCTGCTTCAGCTTGAACTCCCATTCGCCAGTCAACTCCGGCTTGGTGAGCGCCTCCGCATGCAGATTGCGAAGCAGCGTGATGAGCGAAATCCCTTTGGCCGTGACGATCAAGTCACGTCCTTGGCGGATGAGATAACCCTCGAGCAGCAAGCCTTCGATAATCTGCGCTCGAGTCGCTGGCGTGCCGAGACCGCGCTCGCTCATCGCTTCGCGGAGATCCTCGTCGTCCACGAGCTTGCCTGCGCCTTCCATGGCGGAGAGCAGGGTCGCTTCGGTGTAGCGTGGCGGCGGCTTGGTTTCGCTTTCCTTGACCTCGATCGCTTCCGCGCGTGCAGTCTCGCCCGGCGTCACCGCGACGATTGCCTTGTCGGTTTCGCCCTCGCCCTCAGCCTGCCGCCCGTAAACCGCGAGCCAGCCTGGATCGACGATGATCTTTCCGTCCGTACGAAACTTTTCTCCATCGATGGTGGTAATGCGCGTCGTTACCTCGAATTGCGCAGCCGGATAGAACACTGCGATGAACCGGCGGGAAACCAGATCGTAAATCTTCTGTTCGGTTTCGCTGAGGTTCTTCGGTGCGGTGCCCGTGGGCACGATCGCAAAGTGATCGCTCACCTTCGCGTCATTGAAGATGCGCTTATTCGACCGCACCCAACCCTGCTGGAGCGCCTTGTCCGCGTGCACCGCGAGCGTGCGATCTTCAAAGCTGCCCATGACACGCTGCGCCGTGGCGACATGATCCTCGGGCAAATAGCGGGAGTCGGTTCGCGGATAGGTAAGCGCCTTGTGCTTCTCGTAAAGAGCCTGCGCGATCTGCAGAGTCATGCGTGCGGGGAAGCCGTGCCGCTGGTTGGCTTCCCGCTGCAACGTCGTGAGATCGTAAAGCAACGGCGGCGCCTGACTGGTCGGCTTCTTTTCTTCTTCGACCGTGCCGCTCTTGCCATCGCACTTCGCCTTAATCGCCTCGGCTTTGGCTTTATCCCAAATGCGCTCGGCGCGCTCTTCTTCCGCGGATTTCTTAAACGCTGGATCAAACCAGCGACCGCGGTAGCTGCCTGCGCTGACGCCAAAATCACCGAAGACCTCGAAATAAGTGCGGGCAGTGAAGCCGCGAATCTTCTCCTCCCGCTCCACCAGGATGGCGAGGGTGGGCGTCTGCACGCGGCCCGCCGTGGTCTTGCTAAACCCTCCTCCCTGTGAGTTGAACGCAGTCAGAGCGCGCGTGGAATTGATCCCAACGAGCCAATCCGCTTCGCTGCGCGATACCGCAGCATCGGCCAGGGGACGCATTTCCTCGTCGGACCGGAGGCGGGTGAAGGCGGTGCGGATTGCGTCCGGGGTCATCGACTGCATCCAGAGCCGCTTGATCGGCTTCTGCACGCCGACCGATTTCACCACGTTGCGGAAGATGAGTTCCCCTTCACGGCCGGCGTCGCAGGCGTTGATGATTTCATCGACGTCTTTGCGCTTGATCAGCTTCTTCAGCGTATTCAGCCGACCGGCGTTCTTCTCGATCGGGGCGAGGGCAAACTCCGGCGGAAGCGATGGCAGATTCTCCATCTTCCACTTCCCTCGCGCGGGTTCGAATCCTTCCGGGGGCTGAATCTCCAGCAGGTGACCCACCGCCGAGGAGATCACGTAGCGATCGTTTTCATACCAGTCGCCCTGCTTTTCAAACTTGCCCAGGACCTTTGCGAGGTCTCCGGCGACACTGGGTTTTTCGGCGATTACGAGAGTCTTGGACATGGAGTGCGGGGTGGCCGAAGGACGGTAAAACGGGTATCTAAGCTTGGAACGGGAGACTCTTTCGAGGATCACACCCCTCTTTGCACGCCCAAAAACGTGCCGCGGAGCAGCGCCTACAAACGCACGAACTGGTGCCCGGGCAACTGTTTTGCGAGTCTTTTGAGTTCGAGGGCGAGCAAAGTAGAAGAGGCCTTCTGGATTGGCAAACCGGTTTTGCCCGAGATGGAATCGAGGTCCATCTCGCTGCTCGAGAGGCATTCCAGCACCGCTTTTTCCTCGTCCGAAAGCTCGAGCGGGGTTGCCTTCGCGCTGCTCTGCACCGGACTTCTCTCGGGGAAAAGTGTATCCAGATCGTCGAGAATATCGCCTGCGCTGGTCACGAGCTTTGCGCCCTGCTGAATGAGCCGATTCGATCCGGCGGAGGTCGGGCGATCGATCGGCCCCGGCACGGCGTAAACCATGCGACCGTGTTCAATGGCTTGGTTTGCGGTGATGAGCGCTCCGCTGTTCAGCCCAGCCTCGACGACGAGCAAGCCGCTCCCCCACCCGGCGACGATGCGGTTGCGGTATGGGAAAGTCTGCGGACTCGGCGGGAACTGCATCGGATACTCGCTGACCACAGCGCCGGATGCCGCGATCTTCTCGGCCAATGCCTGGTTTTCTGCCGGATATAGCTCCATCAATCCGGAGCCGAGCACGGCAATCGTCCGCCCCTGAGCAGCGAGCGCTCCCTGGTGAGCCGCAGTATCGATCCCGCGGGCAAGGCCGCTGACCACCGTGAGCCCAGCGTAGGCGAGCTGATAGGAAAGCTTCTTTGCGCAATCCAGTCCGTAATGGCTGGTCTTCCGGGATCCGACGACACTTACCACATGATTATCGCGCTCGGTCAGCGTGCCCCAGACGTAGAGCACGATCGGTGGATTATAGATCTCACGCAGCGCGCGCGGGTACTCGGGTGAACTTTTCGTAACGACGGTGACATTCGCGCCGCGCATCCGCGCGAGTTCACCCAAGAGATCGACGTGCTGCTCCCACTGCGCGATAGTGCCCGCCAGCTCTTCACCAATGCCGTCCACTCGACGCAGCTCTGCGGCACGGGCGCCGAGAATCTTTTGCGGATCCTCGAAAACCCCCAGGAGTTTGCGCAGCCGCATTGGTCCCAAATTCGGGACCATATTAAGTGCGATCGAAGCCTCCGTTTCAGTCATCAGCGCTGGGATCGCTGCGCGCAGTATGACCTTTGGTCGAGCTCTACCGCCGCTGCGCCATGCGCATTACGTCCTGCCGCTCTGCCTCCACGGCGACATCGATATCGTTGGTCACCTTTTCCAGCGGAACCTCGAAATCAACCGTGCCGGTGGTGAGCTTTAGCCGATCCGGCTTCCGCTGAAGGAGATTCACCTTGTCACCTGGCACCACGGCAACCACG
>DASVRY010000571.1:0-2476 GCA_036388395.1 Chthoniobacteraceae bacterium | reverse complement strand
GGCGCGGGCTTTGTGCCGAAGAATCTGAACCTCGAGATCGTCGATGACGTGATCGGCGTTTCCAATGACGACGCGATCGCCATGGCGCGGCGGCTGGCCAAGGAGGAGGGAATCCTCGCGGGCATCTCGACGGGCGCGAATGTCTTCGCGGCGATCGAGGCCGCGCGGCGTCCGGAGAACAAGGGCAAGCTGATCGTCACGATCGGTTGCTCCACAGGTGAGCGGTACCTTTCCACCGATCTGGTGCTGCAGGCGCGGCAGGAACTCGGCGCGTAAAGCCATGCTCACCGCCACCTACTTTACTGCGAACGAATCCCCCTTCGTGACTGAGCCGCTGCCTGAACTGCGCACGCGCCGCTCGATCAAGAAGCTGCTCACGCCGCTCTTCATGCAGGTCGGCACGAGCGCGCAGAATCTGCGGGCGGATTCAGCGGGGTTTTGGAAAGTGGGCGAGGATCGCTACTGGCTGCCCCGGGTCATTTTTCGAGGAGCTCAGGAGCACGGGGAGCCTTACATCCGGCTAGCGATCTTTGCAGGCATCCATGGCGACGAGCCTGCCGGCGTCGAGGCGCTCGTCGATCTATTGCAAGTGCTGGAGGCGGATCCGTTCCTCTTCCGCGCGTTTCGCATCCATATCTATCCGATGTGCAATCCGTCGGGGTTTGAAGACGGGACGCGGCTTTCGCGGAGTGGCAAGGATCTCAACCGCGAGTTCTGGCGCGGCTCGCTGGAACCGGAGGTCGGGCTGATCGAACGCGAGCTGCTCGCGAACAAGTTCGACGGCATCATTTCGCTGCACTCCGATGACACGAGCGACGGGCTCTATGGCTTTGTCCGCGGCAATACACTCACGCGCCACCTGCTGGAGCCGGCACTCGCCGCGGCCGAGGCGGCGCTGCCGGTGAACCAAGCACGGACCATCGATGGCTTTCACGCGGTGAATGGGATCATTCACAACTGCTACGACGGCATCCTCTCCGCGCCTCCCAGCCAGGGCCCCTCACCCGTCGAGATCATCCTCGAGACGCCTACGCATGCACCATTGGAACTCCAGCGGCAGGCGTTCGTCCTTTCCGTGACGGAAGTCATTCGCCAATATCGGCGGCTCTTCTCGTACGCGGCGAATATCTAAGCGGGAGCGGCAATCTTGAAACCGTCTCGCAAACCTTTTCGCGTCCTGCCCGGCTTCGGGCTCTCGCTCGGCTACACGGTTTTTTACCTGTGTCTGATCGTCCTCATCCCGCTCTCGGCGACCTTCATCAAGACGGCCGACATGGGTTGGGAACCGTTCTGGCGCACCATCACCTCGCCGCGGGTGATTGCTTCCTACAAGCTCTCATTCGGCGCGTCGTTCATCGCGGCAGCGATCAATGCTGTTGCCGGTCTGCTCATCGCCTGGGTGTTGGTTAGATATAGGTTCCCGGGAAAACGCCTGATCGATTCACTTGTCGATCTGCCGTTTGCCTTGCCGACTGCTGTGGCCGGCATTGCGCTGACCGCGCTCTACGCGCCGACCGGCTGGATTGGAAAGCATCTCACCCTGCAGGGGCTGCAGAGCATCTTCACATCACCGGTGCTCCTCCTAAACAAGGTCCTCGATCCGCTCGGACTCGCCATTCCCCTTTCGGAGATCTTCGCAAAGGTTGAGGCGGTAGTCGGATCCGACGGTATCAAGACAGCCTTCTCCCCGATCGGCGTGGTGATCGCACTGACCTTCATCGGATTGCCGTTCGTAGTCCGCACGGTGCAGCCGGTGCTCGAGGATTTTGATAGCGAAGTCGAGCAGGCTGCTGCCACGCTCGGTGCAGGGCGCTTCGTTACTTTCTGGCGCGTAATCTTTCCTGAGATCTGGCCAGCTTTGCTTACGGGCTTCTCGCTTGCCTTCGCCCGTGCCCTTGGGGAATACGGCTCGGTGGTTTTCATTTCGGGAAACATGCCAATGAAGACCGAGATCACGCCGCTGCTCATTATCACAAAGCTCGAGCAGTATGATTACCGCGGCGCGACGGCAATCGCGGTTAGCATGTTAGTTATCTCCTTCGCCCTGCTGCTCGTGATCAATCTACTCCAGCGCTTCAGCCAGCAACGGCGCTCGCCCGCTCTTTGATTTATGGGTGCGACTATATCCACCCTGCCGACGCAGGCCAGGCCGCAACGCGCCGCATCTCCGGTGACCGAGGCGCGATGGGTGCGCTGGTTGCTCATCGGGGCAGCGCTTGCGTTTCTCGTGCTCTTCCTCTTCCTTCCCCTCGCCGCGGTGTTTGTGGAGGCGTTCCGCAAAGGCGCCGAGGTCTTCTTCGCCTCTTTCCGAGATCCAGACGCGCTCGCGGCGATTCAGCTGACGCTGATCACGGCAGCCATTGCAGTTCCGCTGAACTTGGTGTTCGGCGTCGCCGCCGCCTGGTGCATCGCGAAATTCGAATTCCGCGGAAAGAGCCTGCTCATTACGTTAATCGATTTGCCGTTCGCCGTCTCG
>DASVRY010000570.1:0-9299 GCA_036388395.1 Chthoniobacteraceae bacterium | reverse complement strand
CAGCGGGTACGTCCCCTCGTACTCCACCGGGTTCGCAGTGGCGATCACGTGGAACGGCGACGGGAGCGCGAACGTCTGACCCTCCACGGTCACCTGCCGCTCCTGCATCGCCTCGAGCAGCGCGGACTGCGTCTTCGGCGAGGCGCGGTTGATTTCATCCGCGAGCACGAGATTGGCAAAGAGGGGGCCCGGCTGGAAGACGAAGCGGCGATGGCCATCGGTCTCCTGCAGGATCGGGTTGCCCGTGATGTCGCCCGGCAGCAGATCGGGAGTGAATTGCACGCGCTTTGCCTCCATCTGCAGCACCTTGGCGAGACCTTTCACGAGTTCCGTCTTGCCAAGGCCAGGCAGGCCTTCGAGCAGGAGATGTCCGCGGGCGAGCAGGCCGGTGATGACATGATCGATGAGTTGCTCCTGACCAAAGAGAATGGTATTCAGCGCCGCGCGCAGCCTCTGCAGTTTTTCACCTGCTTCCGTGATCTCGGCTTCCGTGGCGTACTGGCTCATGCGGGGGGAAGAACAGCGGAGTTCAGCCCCGCTCGCGAGAAGAATAGATCGAGCGGTGGCTCGCGAGCATCACTTGAAGAACCGCTCCAAAATCTGCCGTTCCCGCGGAGTCACATCGTTGCGCCACACGGCTTCCCCACCTTCCCCACTGCTCCGGATACCGCCCGCGGCCACTGGCCCCGTGAAAGCTTTCCGGTCGATCTCGTGCTCTCCCGTGCCGACGCCGAGCACGTCCCCCGGCAGCGCGCGGCTGAGATCATCGTTCGCCACGGCTTCGGTCGCCTCGGTGTGAAGCTCGGTGCGCTCGTCGCTCGGCGCGAGCGGCACTGTGCCGGGACCGCGGCTCACGCCACCCTGCGCTGCGAGCAGGATTACCGCGTCCGAATCACCCTCCCCGAACCCCGGTTTCAGGCATGCTTTACAGACCTTCGCGCCTTCTTTCAACCGGCGCTGCAAGGCCGCGAGCTGTTCAGGCGAGAGCTGCTTGAGTTTGGAAAGGTCGAGGTCTTTGAGCTGCGCGAGCAGTTGTTTGTCCAGCGAGAGACTGCCGAGTTCCAGCCCTTGCAACGCTTTCTTCAGCGCCTCCTGCATCTGCTCCGAAGCAGGCCCCGGAGTCTGCTCCTGAAGCTGCTCCAGCGCGGAAAGCGCGGAGGCCGCTGCACTGAGATCGCAGCTCATCGCCTGGAGCGATTGCTCCGTCTGCTGCCGGAGATTCTCGGAAGCTTCGAGGCTGTTGTGGCTATACCATTGCTCGCGATCTTGCGTGCGGAGATCCTCCAACTTCTCGCGGAGCTCCTCCAGCGACTTGGGTTCGATCGTCTCGTTCTGGCTAAGTTGCTCGATCCAGGATTCCACCTGCGTCCAGGCGACCGGCTGCTCGATGACGACCGCGCGTTCAGCCTGCTGCGTGAGCGGCACAAAAGTCGCCGCCGCGATGGAAATCGCGCAGACCGCGAGGGGCGCGACGATCCGCTGCCAGCGCCAGCTCCAGCCATCCTGCACCGGACGTCGCGCGGGATAATCGCCAATCCCGGCAAAGGCCGAGGTGAGGCGATTGTGCAGGCCAAGCATGAGATCCAGCCGGACGAGCCCGTCCCGTGTCGAAAAGAAGGTGCGCCGCTTCCGCACAAACGCCGCTCCGCTGGCGAGCAAAAGCGTGCCGCCGAAGATCAGCCAGGCGTCACGCAAGGCGCTTCCATTCTGCCGCAAGACGAGCAGCGTTCCCGCGAAGATCACACTCGCCGCGATGGCGAGTGGCAGGAAGCCATCGAGCCAGCAAGCGCCATTGTGCCGCCAGGCTGTAATCCGCGCCTGGCGGAGCCAAAACGCTCTCGCACCTCTGTCTGTGCTTGAATTTTCAATCATCGGGAGATCGACCTCCGCAGCGGGCGTAAGAAGCGCCTTCCACCAGCCGTTGAGCATGCACAGAACACAAGGTGATGATCCATGGCTCCCCGCCGGCGTCAAGACGCAGACTGCCCGCAAGCAGATCCTCCCGGAATTCAGCCGCCGCCTTTCCAGCGAGCCGGCCGACGCGGCAGATCGACGTGAAATGTGAGGTGGCGTTGCAGCGGGGCGAAAAATGGATACGATCTACCGCTAATGACTCGGGCCGAAGCCAAACAGATCGCTAGGGCGTGGCGCAAATCCCGGATTGCCGCGCGCATTCTTTTGCGGGAAGAGCGTGGCCAACTCTCCCCGCGCGACATTCGCATCGGGCGTATCCTCGGCCACGATCAAGGCGTGACGCCACGGCTCATCGGACAAGCTTTGCATGGAATCGAACGTCGAGACACCAGATTGGCAAGCGCCAGCAGGGCGGCTGCTTGATCAACTCGCGGCAAAGCTGCCAGCCGAGACGAGCCTGACGATCGTCGTCTTTGGCTCCGCTCCGCTGCAGCTTTATTTGGATTCCACGTTCCTGAGCAAAGACGTCGATATCATCGGGGAAGAAGTCGTCGCGGCAGCCGCAGAAGGATTGTCGGTCCCGGGCGAATCCGGAGACCTGTATTTCCAAGTCTGCGACCGCCTAGTCTTTCGCACTGCGCTCGGCTGGGAACACCGGGCGCGCAAGGCGGATCGCGGGGCGCACACCTTCGTCTTTCCGCACCCGTGGGATATCCTCGTCTCCAAAGTAGGCCGTCTTGAAGAGAAGGATCTCGAAGCGTTCCGCCTCGTCATCCGCAAGACCGGGCACCCAACGGCCGCGGAATTTGCGCAGCACCTTCAGCTTGCCGTGGACCTCTACCGGCCGAACTTCGACGAGGAGCGCGGGTCCGACTACACAGCCCAGACGCGCTTTCTTTGGCGCGAAATCTTCCAGGGGGAAATCGACGTTCGCGCCGAGATCATCCGTCCTGCTCTCGCTCGGCGGCAGGCGCAGTATGACGCCGACGCTGGCGATCCCGCGTGGAAAGAACGCCTGCGAAATCTTGGCAATTGAGCAGCGGTCTGCTCGCTCAATAGCCGCCGAACGCCTTCAGCCTCGCTGCAGAGATGGGTTGGGCGGTGCCGAGTTCCTGCGCAAAAAGTGAGACGCGGAACTCCTCCAAGAGCCAGCGGAAGTTTTCTCGTTGATCGGCGGGAACACGGCTCTCCCAATCAGCAAACGGCGCGAGCTGCCTGGCTTTCTCGGCGTCTTTCGCTGGACTCACGGCCGCACGCTCGGCGCGGACTTGAATCGCTCTCAGGTAGCGGTGGAGGTGCTGCAGTTGCGCGGGCGGAGTACCGGCGAGAAAGTCCAGCGGCGCCAGCCGATCGACGTCGCGCTGGAGATCAGGATACTTCTTGGAAGAGCTGAGGAGCTTCGCCCGGAAGTCGACAATCTGCCGCGCAACTTCGCGCACTTTGTAGGCCAAGGCCGGAAGCTCACGACGTGCTGCTTCGACCATCGCGAGAAAGCGTGCTTCCTTCAGCGGCAGGATTGGGTCGAGCCGAAAGGCGTGCGCGAGGATGTGTTCGTAGGCGCTCTTCTGCAGGATCTCGGGCGAGGCCGATGCTCCAGCGGGCTGAAGCTTTGCATTCAACTGCCCAAAGGCGTCCTGTAGGCTCGCGGGCCGTTTCGGCGCACTGCCGGGGGTAACCGCAATGCTGCCGAGCTCCTTCCAGAGCCGCGCCAGGTCACGCGCCAGCACCAGCTCAGCGAGCTTGCGAACGCCACCTGCAGACGCGGTTTCCGCTTCCTCAAGTTTGCGGAAAAGACGCAGGTCCACTTCTCCCTCACGTAACGCCAGACCCGGATACGCGAGGAGCGGCGCTCCACCGACGTTCTCCACGAGCACCGAGTCCGGAAGATCGCCGATACTCCAGAGAGTGAGCCCACGCCGTTCCCATTTCTGCGCTGCTTTCTGCCAGGCATCGGAGCGGTCGTCCCGCTTCTCGACGTCAGCCTTGATGGCGGCCAGATCGCGGCCAGCGAGCACCGCCTTGTCCCCGCGGTCCACTATTTCAACCCGCAGTTGCAGATGGGTGGGCAGACTCTGCGGCGGCCAATCCTCGCGCTGCACCGGGACGCGGTATTTCCGCGTGAGAAACCCCGCAAGCGCTTCGAGGAAATCCGCTCGGCCCGGATCGAACTCCGCGGCGACTTCGCGGATCTTCGGTTCGATCGGCATGAGCGGTTTGCGGATGCGTTTGGGCAGCGCGCGGAGCAGCACTCCGATCTGCTCCTCCCGCAAGCCGGGGACCATCCACTGGAGCTGGCCCGTAGTGAGCTGACTTGCCATCGGCAACGGCACGCGCACCGTCACCCCATCCGCCTCACCGCCCGGTGCATAGGCATACGTCACCGGCAGTGCAGTATTGCCCAGTGAGACGCGATCTGGGAAAAGCGCGCGGTCATACGTCGCCTCGTCATCACCAATCAGGTCGGCTTCCGTCGCGCAAAGGAAATCCGGCTCACGGATAATCCGCGCGCGGACAAGGCGATTGAGATCGTGGGCGGAAGAGACGCCTTCGATGCGCGCCGCATAGAATTGGTAGAGCGCCTCGTCGAGATCGTGCGCGCGTCGGCTCCGCACGCGGGTGAGCGCCGTCTCAATCTTCTCGCGCACTGCCTGATTCTCGACGAAGAACCGCAGCGGCAACCGCGCCTCCTCCGCGACCAGTGCGCCGCGGATGAAAAGCTCCGTCGCCTCGACCGGATTGATTTTTCCGTGGTCCACGTGCTGCCGCGAGATCTCCAGGCCATGAACAAGCACCCGCTCGAGCACGAGCACGCGCCCCGCTTTCGCGCTCCAGTGCGGCTCGGTATAGCGGAACTGACAAAGATGCGCCCCCAGCTCCACAACCCAGTCCGGGTTAATGCCCGCGACGGTGCGGGCAAAGAGCTGCGAGGTTTCGACGATCTCGCCCGCCATGATCCACGGGGGCTGGCGGCTCTTCTCCGGGGCTGTCGCGGGGCCGCTCTTTCGCGCCTTTTCGCGGCGCTCGTAAAGGTTCGAACCAGGAAAAAGAGTCACCTGCCGATCACCCGCGGCTTTGTAGATATTCTTCTCCAGCCTCTGCGCGATCTGCCCGAGCAAGCCGGTGAGCACGGCGCGGTGAATCGCGGGGTAACTCGCCTCCTTTACCCCGTCGCTGGTGGCCTGGTCGTGGTGGGTGGGCGCGACTCCGCGACCGTTGCGCGGCTTGGCAGGCTCTTCATCAACCGCGTCCGCGAGCTGCCGATGGATGTCGCGCCATTCGCGCATGCGTGAGACCGAGAGGAAGTTCGCTTTGCAGAAACGGCGGAGCGCATTTCCGCCGCCACGTGTTTCAGCAGGAGGTGCGGCCTTCCAGATCGCGAGCAGCGTGAGAAAGTCGGAGTCTGGATCGGCAAACGCGCGATGGGCCGTGGCGGCTGCTGCCTTCTGCTCCTCCGGCCGTTCGCGAGGATCCGGGACACTCAACCCTGCGGCGATGATGAGCATCTCCGGCAGCGCCTTTTCCGCGCGCGCCTGGAGCAGCATGCGGCCGAGCGTCGGATCGAGCGGCAGCCTCGCCAGTTCATGACCGAGCGGGGTCAGTTCGTTGGTGTCATCGATCGCGCCGAGCTCGTGCAGCAGCCGGTAGCCGGCGCGAATCGACGCGCTCTGCGGCGGGTTAAGGAAGGGAAAGGTCTCAATCTCGCCGAGCCGAAAAGCCTTCATCCGCAGGATCACCTCGGCGAGATTCGCCCGCTGGATTTCCGGTTGGGTAAATCGCGGGCGCTCCGCGAAATCATCTTCCGAATAGAGGCGAATGCAGATGCCATCCTGCACGCGTCCCGCTCGCCCCGCGCGCTGATTGGCGCTGCTCTGTGAGATCGGCTCGACTGGAAGACGCTTGGTTCGCGTGCGCGGATTGTAGCGGCTGAGACGCGAGAGCCCGGCATCCACGACGTAGCGGATGCGGGGTAAAGTCAGCGAGGTTTCCGCGATGTTTGTCGCCACGATGACGCGGCGCTTTGCTCCCGGCGCGAAGATCCGCTGCTGCTCTGCCGCGGGCATTCTGCCGAAGAGCCCGATCACGTCGATGCCGCTGCCAAGGCTACCTTCGAGCAGTTCGCGCGTATCGCGAATATCGCGCTCGGTGGGCATGAAGACGAGCACGTCGCCGTCGTCGGATTCGATGAGCGCATCCTCCGTCGCGCGGACCGCCGCTTGCACGTGATCGAGCTCATCTGCCTCTTGCTCCCTGGCGAACGAGGCGACCGGCGCATGGCGGATTTCAACGGGCCAGAGCCGGCCGGACACTTCGATGATCGGCGCTCCACCAAACGCCTGCGAAAAGGCCGCCGTATCGATCGTCGCCGAGGTGATGACGAGCTTCAGCTCTGGGCGCTGGCGCAATAGCCTCTGCAGATAGCCGAGCAGGAAATCGATGTTCAGCGAGCGCTCGTGCGCCTCATCGATGATCAAGGCGGAGTAGGCGCGCAGCAGCGGATCCGACTGGATCTCAGCGAGCAGAATCCCGTCGGTCATGAACTTGATCCGGGTCTCACGTCCCGTGTCATCGTTGAAGCGCATCTTGCAACCGACTTCCCTGCCCCACGTGACGCGGAGTTCCTCAGCAACCCGTTTCGATACGCTCAGCGCCGCGACCCGGCGCGGCTGGGTACAGCCGATTCGGCCCCGCTCCGCCAGGCCAGCCTCGAGGCACATCTTCGGCAATTGCGTCGTCTTCCCGGAACCCGTCTCGCCAGCCACCACGAGGACCTGGCTGGTCGCAAGCGCGGCGACGATTTCTTCGCGCCGGCCGCAGATCGGGAGGTCAGGTGGGTATTGGATTGCGAGCATTGGGAACGAACGAAAGCAGCCGAGCTTACACGGGATCGCGCAAGGGGCAAAAGTAGCAGGAAGCCAGTGCCAGCGGCGTGGGCGTGGGATTGGCACGCAACGTCCTCCACGACACCGGCCGAGTTGCGGCTGCGTCCTTCGAGTTCGCTCAAGATAACTCGGCGGCCGCGCGGGCTCGGTTACTCAGGCACCCGTGAACTCCAGGGATCGGGCGTAATCAAAACTGCACTGCGAAGCTTAGGCCGACTTCAGTGTCGAATTTTCGTACTCCTGAATGGTCGAGTCGTTGGAATCGCGCAGTTCCGGCGTCTGATGTTCGGCGTTCAGCGTTCGGTGTTTCCCGCATCGGCCAGCGATGACCCCGTTCGGCTTGCCGGCAGGTCGCGTGCCTGGTGTCAGTTGCGCCGCCCAGATCTTCCCCAGAGCAATCCTACAAAGCCTCGGCTCTTTCGGCTGATTTCGCTTAAGTCGCCTGCTCCTCGAGGCCGAGTGCAGACCTTTGCCAGGGCATCATCTGCGCGCTGGTCTCCGCAGGATTCGCCGCCAGGTTTTCCAACATCGTCTTCGGGGCGATGAGCGACGGATCGAGCTTCAGCTCCGACGCGGCGGCGTCCCGACGTGTCTTGAAATCGCGGAAACGTGCCTCCTCTTCCCTGGTCGGCCTTGGGCGCGCTTTGCGGACAAATTTCGGCCACTCGTCCGGCGGCATGGCCATAGCCCGTTCCGCAGCTTCAAAGAATCTCCGGCGGCGGCCACCCTTCAGATGTGGAAGCTCCACTGGCCGTCCTTGATCGAACCGCGCTGACGATTCGATCAACTGCTCATTGTGCAAAATGTGGAAGCTGGGCCGGTCGACAGCTTGCGCTTCCTCGTCGCGCCATTGCCAGAGGGCCCGGAGAATCGCGGTCGCCCGGCCTTCGAGTTCATGGCTGCCAGTGATTCGCCAGAGCTGATCCGGGTCGCGATCTTTCGTCACCTGCGCCGTGCGAATCGCTCGCTCACACGATTGCTGAAACCATTCCCAACGCCCAAGCCGCCGCAGATCTCCTTCGAAAATCTCGGTCAGGCGATGCAAGTAGCGAGTGTCGTTCACCGCGTACTCCGCCATCTGCTGAGGTAGCGGCCGAAGTGCCCAGTTGGCCTTCTGCGAAGCTTTCGTGAGCTTCACCCCAAAATATCGCTCGATCAGCGCGGCAAGGCTGAACTCGGTCAACCCAATCAGCCGAGCAGCGATCATCGTATCGAATACCCGGTCGGGTGCGCCAAAGCCGACCCGACGCATCAGTCGGAGGTCGTAGTCCGCTCCATGCAAGATCAGCTCTTTGCCGCGAAACGCTTCGAAGAGCGGCTCGAGCGGCATGCCGGCCAGCGGATCAACGAGGAAATCGCTCCCCGGCACGCTGATCTGAATGAGGCACAGCTTTTCAAAGTAGCAGTGGAGGCTGTCCGCCTCGGTATCGATGGCAATGCGGTCGTGCGGCTCGAGGAGCGGCAGCGCCGCGGCGAGAGCATCGGGAGTATCGAGAAATGGAGCCATTAATTCCTCAAGCCCATGAGAAGCAGCTCAGCGTTCGTCTTGGTCGCCTTTAGCGCGTGGATCATGACTTCGGTTGCTTCCATCGGAGGCAGTGCGGCGAGCTGCCGACGCAGGATGTTCACACGGTCGAATTCTTCGGGGTGGTAGAGCAACTCGTCACGGCGAGTTGCCGACGCCAGGATGTTGATCGCGGGGTAAACGCGTTTGTCGCTAAGGCCGCGGTCCAGTCGGAGTTCCATGTTTCCGGTGCCCTTGTACTCTTCGAAAATGAGTTCGTCCATTCGGCTATTCGTCTCGACGAGCGCCGTGGCCAAGATGGTGAGGCTTCCCCCCTCCTCCGTGTTCCGCGCGGCGCTGAAGAACTTCTTTGGCTTCACCAAAGCTTTCGAGTCGATGCCGCCGGACATGGTCCGCCCTTTTCCGCTCTGCAGGTTGTTATAGCCCCGGGAGAGACGGGTGATGGAATCCAGGAGGATGACGACGTGACGGTTAAGTTCCACGAGTCGACGGGCACGGTCCGCAACGATCTCTGAGAGCTGTGTATGGCGTTGCGGACTTTCATCGAACGTCGAGGCGTAGATCTCGCAATCGATCGAGCGCTGGAAATCAGTCACTTCTTCTGGTCGTTCGTCGACGAGCAGGAGGATCAGATGTGTCTCCGGAGAGTTCGTCCTGATCGACTGAGCCACTTCCTTGAGTAACACGGTTTTCCCCGTGCGCGGTGGAGCCACGATTAGTCCGCGCTGTCCCCGGCCGAGTGGCGACACCAGATCAATGGCACGCGGCGTTATCGAATGCGAACGCAGGTTCTCCAAGACGATACGCTCTGTCGGGTGCAAGGCTGTAAGCTTTTCAAATTCGACCGTCTCCTTCCACTCTCCTGCCGGGATGTTCTCAATCGAAAGTACCTCCTCGATTGCCATGTACTTTTCCCGATCACGAGGTGCGCGGATTCGTGCTGTAAGTCGGTTGCCGTTCCTCAACCAAAACTGCCGTTC
>DASVRY010000569.1:0-2093 GCA_036388395.1 Chthoniobacteraceae bacterium | reverse complement strand
GACGGCCCTGCCAAAACTCGATCGTCGCAGGTCGAAGGCGGTAGCCGCCCCACTGCTCCGGGAGCGGGATTTCGCATCCCTCGAAGCGCAGTGCCGCCTCGGCAAACTTCTGCTCCAGCTCCTCTCGGTTTGCCATGATCTCACTTTGAGCAGAGGCCCAGGCGCCAATCTGACTCGCCACGGGGCGAGAGCGGAAATAGAGCTCGGACTCCTTGCGGCTCGTCTGCTCGATCGTCCCCGTGATATTCACCTGCCGCTCAAGTGCGTCCCACCAGAAAGTCAGGGCGGCTCGAGGATTCGTGGCAAGGTGCCGGGCTTTTGCTCCGGCGTAGTTCGTGAAAAAGGTGAAGCCGCGATCGTCGCAGCCCTTGAGCAGGACGGTGCGAGACCAAGGCTGGCCGCCGTCGTCTACTGTCGCGAGAACCATCGCGTTTGGCTCGAGCAGGCGCTGGGTGACGGCTTCCGCGAGCCATCGCTGGAATTGCACGATAGGATCAGCGGCGAGTTCGCTGCGGCGGAGGCCGCGCTGAGCGTAATCCTGGCGAAGGGCGGCGAGCTGCGTGGCATCGAGCGACATGGCGCAACTTTCTGCCTGCACCAGGGAGGAAACGGAAAACATTTCGCTGCACGGGGATGTGCGCGGATGGAAATTGACCACGGATCTAACGGATGGAGCGGATGAAGAATTTCGGGAATGCCTGCGACGAGCTTTTCCTAATCGGCTGAATCCGCTTCATCCGTGGACACAAAGATCCGCGGTTTCGATCACCGGTGACTGTCGCTTGCCGCGAGGCTGTGGTCATCGCATGCTCTGCGCCCTTTCGCATGCAACACGCTCCTGATCTTCTCCACTCGCTCGCCGAAAGAGTCGGCACGCCGTTCTGGTTGTACGACGCCGCTGCGCTGCGGGAACGGATCGGCCACATCCGCTTTATCACCAGCACGGAAGGGGTTCAGCCCCGGTTCGCCATGAAGGCGTGCCCCGCCACGCGCGTGCTCCAGGAAATGCATGCCGCCAATATCTGGATCGACGCCGTCTCCGGGAATGAAGTGCTGCGCGCGCGGCATGCCGGCCATCCGGGAGGACAGGAGCCGCCGGTGATCTGCTTTACGGCCGATGTGTTTCGGGACAACGCACTCGATGTGGTGCTGAAAGAGGGCGTGCTGCCCAATATCGGCTCACCGGGGATGATCGCCGATCTTGCTCGCGCCGGGTATCGAGGCGCGATCTCGCTGCGGGTGAATCCCGGTTTTGGCCACGGTCACGTGAATGCCTGCGATACCGGCGGACCGAGCTCGAAGCACGGCATCTGGCACGAAGATCTGGCTGCGACTGCTCAGGCCGCACATGCCGCTGGACTGGAAGTGACAATGCTTCACGCCCACATCGGCAGCGGCCCGCAATTTCAGGAGCTGCACGATAATCTCCAGCGGCTCGCCACGGAATTCCGCGCGCTGCTTCCGCACTTCCCGGCGCTCACCGCCGTCAGCCTCGGCGGCGGCATCCCGCACAACTACCGTGACCACGGCGCGCAGGTGCCGCTCGAGCCTTTGCACAAGCTCTTCGCCTCCTGCCATTCGCACCTCAGCTCGGCAGCGCATCGCCCGATCCGGCTGGAGATCGAGCCAGGCCGCTACTACGTCGCGCCGACTTGCACGCTTGTGACGCGGGTCACCGACGTGAAAAAAACCCGGAGCAACGAGAAAGGGCAGGGGGCCACCTTTGCCATGGTCGACGCCGGCTTTGTCGATCTGGTGCGACCCGCAATGTATGGCAGCTACCATGGCATTCGCGTAGTCGGGCGGGACAATGAGGAGACGAATTGCGACCGCGAGCCGATCGTCATTGCTGGTCCGCTTTGCGAAAGCGGTGACGTCTTTACGCGAGACGACGCGGAGCTCTTGCAGCCGCGCCTTTTGCCGCGACCCGTCGCCGGTGACTTGCTCACGATCCGCGATGCGGGAGCTTATGGCTACGCGATGTCGTCGAATTACAATTCGATCGGCCGCGCCCCGCAGCTTTGGTTGGAGGAAGACGGCAGCGTCGAACTCATGTCGCGGCGGGAGACGCTGGAAGATTTGCTCAAGGCAGA
>DASVRY010000568.1:0-16584 GCA_036388395.1 Chthoniobacteraceae bacterium | reverse complement strand
CGGAACCACAAACTCGAACTCGTGCGCGAGCGGCGTGATCTCCGTCGGGGAAGCGCTACGTTACATCCGCGACGACATGGCCGATGTGATCCTCGCCGGCGGGGCCGAGGCACCGCTCAGCCCGCTGACGTATGGCGCGTTCGACTTCATCAAGACGATGAGCCGCTGGGATGGAGACCCGCCCTTCGCCTGCAAGCCTTTTGATCTCAACCGCGATGGCTTCGTCATGGGGGAAGGCGCGGCTACGCTCGTCATTGAGGAATACGAGCATGCCGTTCGGCGCGGGGCGCGCATCTATGCGGAGGTGCTCGGCTATTCACTCAACAACGAGGCCTGGCACATGACGACGCCGCTCCCGAGCGGCGAGTGCGTGATCGCGTGCATGCGCGAAGCACTCGCAGACGCCAAGGTGCAGCCGGAGCAAGTCGGCTACATCAATGCGCACGCAAGTGGGACGCAGGCGAACGACTCAAACGAGTCCGCAGCAGTGCGGGCAGTCTTTGGCAATGGCAGCAGTAGCGCAGCGGATCTCCCGGCCACGAGCGGCACCAAGCCTTTCACCGCGCACCCGCTCGGCGCGACGGGAGCGATCGAGACGGTGATTTGCGCGCTCGCGCTTTCTGAAGGGTTTCTGCCTCCGACGTTGCACCATCAAACGCCGGACCCTGCGTGCGGGCTCGATGTGGTGCCAAACGTCGGTCGTCCAGCGAAGATAAACTACGCGATGAACAACGCTTTCGGCTTCGGCGGGATCAATGCATCGCTTGTTCTAGGGCGCGTCGAGTAGCCGCGGCGTCGCGGGGAGATCTCGCGCGGCATCTTTCGCCGCTCCTCCACGCCGCTGAACGAGAACTTTTGTCTCACCGCTTGCAGCGGCGGCAGAGCGCCTTTACTTAGTCGCATCCCACGCGCATGCAGCCGACCATCCTGATCGTCGACGACGAAAAGCACACCCGCGACGGACTGCGCGCGTCGCTCGAGGACAGCTTCGAGGTTTACGTCGCGGCCGATATTTCTGGAGCCTTGGCCGTGCTTGAAGGCGAGAGCTTCGACCTTGTGCTTACTGATCTCCGCCTTGGGGGCGAAGACGGGATGCAGCTCATCGACAAGGTGCTCGCGCTGCCGCACCCGCCGATTGTCATTATGATGACTGCTTATGGGTCGGTCGACGCGGCAGTGGAAGCAATGAAGCGCGGGGCTTACGACTTCGTCACGAAGCCGATCAACATCGATAAGCTCGAGATCCTGATCCACCGGGCGCTCCGCAGCCGGGCGACGGAAAAGGAAGTCGTGGAGCTGAAAAAGCAGGTCGAAAAGCGATATGGCCTCGAGCGGCTGATTGGCGACTCGGCTGTGATGCACGAGGTTTTTGAGACGATCAAACAGGTCGCGCCAACTCGGGCGACGGTGCTCATTCAGGGAGAGAGCGGGACAGGCAAGGAACTCGTCGCCCAAGCCATTCATTCGCTCAGCGGAAGACCGAAGCAGAAATTCGTGGCGGTTCACTGCGCCGCATTGTCTCCGCAGCTCTTAGAAAGCGAGCTCTTCGGCCACGAACGCGGCGCCTTTACTGGCGCGGTCGATCGGCGGATTGGACGCTTCGAGCAGGCCAACGGCGGGACCATTTTCCTGGATGAAATCGGCGAGATCGACTCGACGACGCAGGTGAAGCTGCTTCGCGTGTTGGGCGAAGAGCGTGCCTTCGAGCGGGTCGGTGGCAACGCGCCGATCAAAGTCGATGTGCGCCTGGTGGCCGCCACAAACAAGGATCTGGCGAAGATGGTTGGCGAGGGGAAGTTTCGTGACGACCTTTTTTTCCGGCTCAGCGTGGTGCCGATCACGATGCCTCCACTCCGTGCACGGAAAGAGGATATTCCCCTGCTGGTGCAGGCGTTCCTGAAGAGCTTTGCGGAAGAAAATGAGAAAGCTTTCAAGGAGCTGAGCTCGGAGGCGATCCAGGCGATTCTGCGCTACGACTGGCCCGGTAATGTGCGGGAGCTGCGGACAGCCATTGAGCACGGAGTGGTGATGTCCACTGGGCCGAAGATCACGCTTCGGGACCTCCCAATGCCCGTGCGACAGGGCGGTTCCGCTACTTCCGGATCGGCACCGACCTATCAACTGGTGAACCAAGGCAAGCATTTCAATTTGCAAGCCAACGAACATCAGCTAATCCTCCAAGCCCTCGATGAAACTGGGGGCAACGTAACGCAAGCAGCGAAGAAACTGGGGATCAGCCGCCGCACGCTCCACCGCAAGCTTCACGAGCTTCGGGCCGCGAGCCAGGCAGATACATCACCAGGGAATCCCCTGCCGCCCGCCAATCCTCCGCCACGCGGAAATTCCACTCCACCACCAGACGAACGCCCATGACCAGCCTGCCGCCCTTTACTCCGCCGTTTGCCACCCTGCTCATGCGCCCTGCGCCGGAGATCATTAATCTGGCGCGATCCGTCTGGGCGCTCGCGCGCCTGAACGTGGATCTCCGCTCGAATGTCCGCTGAAATGGCAATTCAGGACTTCGTCCATAAGTTGGAAGAGGGCGGCTGGGCCAAGTGGATCCGGCTGTTCTTGCTGATTGTGACGGTCGCCTATGTGGTGAACCTCTGGATGTTCCGCGACAGCGGCTTCAAGGGACTCTCAGACGAGAAGGCGATCGAGCAGGCGCAGATCTCCCGGGAAATTGCTCGCGGCAATGGCTTCTCCACACAAGTGATTCGACCAGCGGCCTTGTCACAGTTCGAGGCGCACAAGGGAAGATTCCCGCTCGAGAAGACGCCGGATACTTATCACGCGCCGCTGCATCCGGCGATCAACTCGCTCGCGCTTCGGCTGACCAGAGATTCGTGGAAGATGACGCAGAAAGATGTCGTCTACACGAGCGACAAGGCGATCGCCGGCGTAGCCCTGGTCTTTTTCTTTCTCGCGGTCGCCGTGAACTTCTTCACCGCCCGTCGGCTCTTCGATGGAAAGCTCGCCATCATGGTCGTCTGCTTTCTTCTCGTCTGTCAGACGCTGTGGGATTTCTCGCTTACCGGGCTCCCGCAGATGCTGATGCTCTTTCTGTTCAGCGTCGCAGCATACTGCCTCGTCCGCGCCATCGAGGCGCACACCTTGGGCGAACGAACTTTTCTTTGGAACGGTGCTGCGGCGGTGGCGTTCGGCCTACTCGCCTTGGCACATGCATTGACGATCTTCCTCTTCGCGGGAGCGCTGCTCTTCATGGTGATCTTCTTGCGACCACGGGGGCGGGATGCAGCGATCATGCTGGCAATCTTCGCGCTGATTTATACGCCGTGGATGGTGCGGAATTATCAGGTTTGCGGCAACCCTCTTGGTCTGGGCTGGTATTCCGGCCTCGCAGGCGTCATCGGCAGCGAGTCCGCAGTAATGCGGAGCATGTCCTTCGTCGAACAGGTGAAAGAGGCGGGCCCGGAGATCTTTGGAGAAAAGCTGCGGGGACAGGTGATTCGACAGTTCGGTGAGATTTATCAACTCCTCGGGGCACTGGTGCTCGCCCCGGTCTTCTTCGTAGCGCTGCTACACCTGTTCAAACGGCCAGAGACATCGCTGTTTCGCTGGTGCCTTTTATCGATGTGGCTCTTCGGGATCGTTGGCATCGCCGTGGTAGGCCTCGGTTCACGCGTCTACACCGGTTCAGACGCTCTGGATCCGAACAATCTCCACATTCTTTTCGCTCCGCTCATGGTCAGCTACGGGCTCGCCTTCGTGCTCGTGCTTTGGTCAAGGCTGGAACTGAATGTGAAGCTGATCCGGTTCGCTTTCATCGGCGTGCTCTACTTCGTCTCGGCGATGCCGTTCCTGTCACAAGTCATCGAGCTGCATCAGCAGCCAAAGGGCCGGGTGCAGTGGCCACCGTATGTCGCCCCGTTCATTGCCATCCTCGGTGAGTGGACAATCGAGCGTGAAATCATTGCCTCAGATATGCCGTGGGCCGTCGCTTGGTACGCGGATCGCAAAAGTCTCTGGCTGCCAATGACGCTGAACGACTTCATCTCGCTCAATGACTACAACCGACTCGGCGGCCAGATCATCGGGATGTATTTGACCCCGATCACCGGCCACCGGGGCTTCATCAACGAAGTCGTGAAAGGTGAATACAAGGAATGGGCGCCATTCATCATGCGCCAGGTGAACATCAAGGATTTCCCGCTTCGGGCAGTCACGGCCCTTCCAGTGGAGAACGAGTGCGTCTTCTACGCAGATCGGGATCGCTGGTCGAATCGCGAGGATTGAGTTGTTCCTGCTCAGCGCTTCGGTGAGCTGATTTCGTTCGCTGTCACTGTCGCCTCAGGCGACGTGAATTACGCTCGACTGGGATTTGCCGTCAATGCGACGTGAAGGAAGCCGCTCCTGCAAATCGGCGGTTGTCGCAGGTGTGCGTCCGCGTTTAGGATCTCCATTCCTTTTCATGCCAGCAAAGTCAGCCGCACCCAAAGAACCCGAGCAGAGCTTCGAAATCGCCATCGAGCGACTGGAATCGATTGTGGGGCAAATGGAGTCCGACAAAATGCCACTCGAGGAACTCCTCGTGCGCTACGAAGAAGGGATCAAACTCGTAAAAGTGTGCGAAGAGAAACTCGGCGCCGCCGAGAAGCGCATCGAGCTGCTCACGCGAGATGCGGCCGGCAAGCCCGTGCTCTCGGAATTCGACCCGGCCATTTCTCAAGCTACCACCGCCGCGGTCGGAACGGGCACGGCACCCGATGATGACGTAAGCCTTTTCTAATTTTAGCCATGTCCAAGACCCTCCTCTCCGCGATTCAATCACCGGCCGACGTGAAGGCCCTTCCCGAGCGTGACCTCCCGCAGCTTGCTCAAGAGGTCCGCGAGGAGCTTGTCCGGGTGCTCTCCGAGGAGAACCCGAAATCGGTCGGCGGTCACCTCGGGCCGAACCTGGGGGTCGTTGAGTTGACCATTGCCCTTCATCGGGTGTTCGAGACTCCGAATGACAAGTTTATCTTCGACGTGAGCCACCAAGGCTACGTCCACAAGCTCCTCACCGGCCGGCGCGAGCGCTTCGATACAATGCGCCAGTATGAAGGGCTGAATGGGTTCCTCCTGCGCACCGAAAGCGAGCACGATTGCTACGGCGCCGGGCACGCCGGAACCGCTTTGAGTGCCGCGCTTGGCATGGCCGTCGGCCGCGACAAACGCGGGTCCAACGAACACATCGTAACTGTGGCAGGCGACGCCGCCTTCACCTGCGGCGTGAGCTACGAGGCGCTGAACAACGTGGCGGAGCAAACCAAACGCTTCATCGTCGTCCTCAACGATAATGAATGGTCAATTGCGAAGAACGTCGGCGCGATTGCAACCTACTTCAACCGCATCGCCACGCATCCGACCTACACGCACCTGCACGAGAAGGCGGCGCAGTTCGTAGGGACCGTTGGCGGAAAGTTCGTATTGGATCTTGCGCACAAGGTCGAAGCAGGGGTGAAAAACCTCCTCGTTCCCAGTGTCATCTTCGAGGAACTCGGCCTCCGATATTACGGACCCATTGACGGGCACGACATTCCACTGCTCATTCGCACGTTCGAATTCCTTAAGACGCAGAACGAGCCCGTGCTGCTGCACATTCTCACGAAGAAGGGCAAAGGCTACGAACCAGCAATCGAGCAGCCGGACAAGTTTCACGGTCTCGGTAAATTCGAGCCAAAGACCGGCAAAACGAGTTCAACGGCAACACCGACCTACAGCGAACTCTTTGGACGAACGCTGGCGAAATTCGCTGAGTCCAATAACAAAATCTGCGCGATCACCGGCGCAATGCCAACCGGGACGGGGTTGGTTCACTTCGCCAAAGCGCACCCTGACAAGTACTACGACGTCGGGATTGCCGAAGAGCACGCAGCTCTGTTTGCGGCGGGATTGGCGGTGCAGGGCTTCAAGCCTTTCCTCGCCATCTACAGCACCTTCATGCAGCGCGCGTATGACATGATCATTCATGACATTGCTCTGCAGAATCTAAACGTCGCCCTTTGTATGGATCGCGGCGGACTCAGCGGCGACGACGGCCCGACACACCATGGCTTGTTCGATATTGGCTACCTCCGCCACGTGCCGAATTTGATTCACATGCAGCCGAAGGACGAAGACGAGTTCGTCGACATGCTCTGGACGATGGCAAATCACCAGACTGGGCCCATCGCGATCCGGTATCCGCGCGGCGTCGGTACTGGGGTGCAGCCGAAAGCGCAGCCGAAGATCCTCGAGATCGGCAAAGCCGAAGTGGTCGCCCACGGCTCCAGCCAGCCAGCTCAGGTCGCGCTGTTTGGCCTCGGCGGAATGTGCCAGATCGCGGAAGAAGCCGCGCGGATGCTCGAAGAGCAAGGCATCAGCGCAGCAGTGATTAACCCGCGCTGGATTAAGCCGCTGGACGGCGGGACGATCGAGTTCTTCGCCCGCAGCGTGGACGTGATCTGCACCTTGGAAGACCACGTGCTGCACAATGGATTTGGCTGTGGAGTTATCGAGCATCTGAACGACGCTGGAATTAAGACTCCGGTGGTACGTGTCGGCTGGCCCGATCAGTTCATCGAGCATGGCGCCGTGGATATTCTGCGCGAGAAGCATGGGCTAACCGCGCACGCTGCTGTGGAGAAAATCCTGCCCTTGATTAAAAAGAAGGCTGCTCCCTCGGTCAAAAACGTCGCCTAGCGCAGATCTTATCGTCTTTACGTTCGTCTTGTAAGGATCGGTCAGCGCCGCTCCGGCCTTCCCTCCGACATCGACACCCAAGGCAGGCCGCTGCACTCCCGACGTGCTAACCGCGCGCCTGGCTCGGTTCAGATTGGTCGGTCAGCTGCATCCGGATCTCGTATTGCGCGGCCGCTATGCAGCCACCCAGGATGATTACGGAGCCAGATAGGTAAATCCACATCAGCAGCGCGAGCACGGTCCCGAAGGTGCCGTAAAGCACGTTGAAATCCTGAATTCGCGACGTGTAGAGTACGAACAGCTGCTGGAGAAGGTATAGACCTAGCGTCGAGAAGATCGCGGCGACCCAGACTTCCTTGAACAACGTCCGACGTCGCGGCGCAAATTTGTAGAACATCGCAAACCCGTAAAAGAGCACCACCTGCTGAACGCTAAAGCGTAGGAAGTTGAAGAGCGGCTTGAAGAAATGAAACGAGAGTTCCGCCGGCGCGTGGGTCCAATAGTAGTACTCCACCTGATTCACCACCGTCGGGGCAAGGTAACCGATGAAGAGGGCGCTACCCAGGATGGTAAGCATCACCGAATTTTTTATCGGCAGCCGCCACCACGAGTATTCCTTCGTCCCCCACGCCTTGTTGACCCCGTGGACGAGCGCCTGGAAGAACCGCAAGGCGCTCCATGCAAGCACAATGAACGCGATGATCCCCGCGCTTTTCCGCAGACGCAGGAAGCCTTCGACAGTCTCTATGATGTAGGCTGAGGTCTTGGAATCGCCCATGAAGCGCGCGACCTGCTGGGTAATTCTTTCGGCCGCCAGCTCCTGACTCCCGAGGAAAGTCGTTCCGATGGTGATCAGAAGCACGATCAGCGGGAAGAGCGCGAAAAAAGCGTAGTAGGCAAAGGAGGCCGCCCGCTGCTCGCCATCCGTTTCGTCGTATTTGATGAGCGCACGCCAGATTACCGCCCAGACCCGCCGGAGGAACCGGCAGGTTACGGGCAATATTTTGCAGAAGGAGTTCATCAGGGGTCGGACTGTAAGGGACATCGTCTGGCAGCGCCAACCTTGCTGTCCTTGCAGAGCCATGAGGGCTTGCTAGCCTATGCGCCCATGACGGAGCCCGCGGAAACCCCGCAGCCCAATTCAGTAGCCAAGCGACCTCGCCGCCCGCGCCTTCGGAAATTTCTCTGGGGGCTGCTCGCACTGTTTGTGGTGCTCGCGATTTTCCACCGTCCGCTCTTCCACACCGGCGTCCGGCTGCTCCTGATCAAAGTGGCTGCCCGGCAGAACCTGGAACTTCAGGTAAACTTCTCCGGAACGATTTGGACAAATCTCACCGTGCGGGACGTCCGCGCAGTGCCAAACGGCAAAGGCAAGACACCTGTCGAGAAGATCGAGATCCAGCGAGTGCGGCTCGATTACAGCCTCTGGACGTTGATCCGGCGCGGAGTCGGGGAGTTCTTAAAAAGCTACGAAGTGGAGAATGCCGATCTGCGCTTCGTCGCCACACCGAGCGAAACCGAGGACGAGAAGAAGCAGAAGCGCACCCTCGCGCAGGACCTGAATAACATCCTCGCCCAGCCCGCCGCTTACGCGGATCGAGTGAAGATCGACAATTTCAACATCCGCGTCCGCTCCGAGAAGGACGAGACACGGGTCGAAGGTATCTTCATCGCTTTGCACCCCACCGAGACCGGCCACCTCCGCGTCGCTCGCCTGCAGGCTCCCGGCGTGCCGACGTGGGAGAATCTCAGTGCGGAGACCACTTATCGGAATCGCAACCTCATGATCATGGGGCTTGAACTCGGCCCCGAGGTGGTGTTTGACCTGATCAACTTCGACGCGTCGAAGCGCGCGCAGAATCAAGGCAGCGTAGGCATCAAAGCCACGCTTTTTGGAGGCAGCTTTGACTTTGCTCTGGCCGGAACCAAGTTGCCCAAAAAGGGAGAAAATCTGGAGCGCAGCTACGACACCTCGCTCAAGATCAACATCGCGAATCTCAACGCGCACACGGCCGCCGAGTATTTCAAGCTCCCTCCCCCGCCGGTGCGGGAACTCAGCCATTTGCGCCTTGATGCAAAGGGCGAGCCAGAGAAACCACGCACCTGGACCGGCAACCTGAGTGCGCGAGTGGGCGGTATCGATGCAGGTGGCACGGATATTCAGGCCGTCGTTCTCGAGATGATCTTCCGAGATGGCAAGGCGCAGATCCAGCAGGCACTGGTCGATGCGGGCTCCAACCGGGTGAAGATCGAAGGCACTGCGTTGCTGCCGGATTCGGTGAATGACTTCGGCAGCATCGACCTCGATTCCCGCATCACTCTCGAGGCACCGGACATTGCACAACTTACCGCGATGTTACCCGAGCCGATCCACGGATCTGCGTTCGGAACAGGCCCCGTGCGGATCAAGGCGCGCCAGCTCTTTACGGACCTGAAGCTCGAGGTCAAAGCATTGCGAGGGCCGCAGTTCAGCGTCGCCTCCGGCAACATTGCCCTCACCGCCACGAAGACTCTCGAGGCACGATCCACAAAGGAAGCGGCTGCCGCTGGCAAGACACCCCAGCAGCAGAAGGTCGACGCGAAGACAGCCGACAAAGGAGTGGAACCGGCGGCTGCTCCGATTGCGGCAGCATTGGAAGAGAAAGACGAAGCCAAGACAAAAGGCGCGCCCCCTTGGGAAGGACTCGACCTGCACGTGCGGGGAGAAGTGCAGGAGTTCACCTCACGATCCTTCGCCGCGGACACCGCGGCCTTCGATGCGACCACGCAGAACGACCAGGTCACCCTCCGCTCGCTAAACGTGGAGCGGAACGGCAACCGCATCATGGGTTCAGGCACGTATCGGCTTCCGCGCGACCCCAAGGATATTGATGCTGGAGCTGGCGATGTCCGACTAATGATTGATGCGCCGTCGCTCGCCGAATTCGGCATCAACATTGGCGGTAGCATTTTGAGCGGTCATCTGAAGACGGATGCAGATTTGAAGATGGTCGCGGGCTCACTAAACGGCGCCGTTAAAATCGATGGGAAGGATTTCACCCTCGGCGACTTTCGTGCCGAAAGCCTGCAAGGTGAGATTCTGGTCGTAAATGACCGCGCAGATATCCAGCAACTCGTGCTGCGGATCAACGAGCAGAATACTGTCTCGATTGGCGGGAACTCGCGAGTGAAGAGGCCGATCACTTATGAAGCAAATCTCCAGGCGCGGCTGAGCGACCTCGCCGCCTTGCAGCCATTGCTTGACGTTTTCAAGATGAAAGAAGCCATCGGGGGCGCTCTTCATCTCGACTGGTCTGGGAAGGGCGACCTCTCTACCGAAGCGCATGCAGGCAAGCTGCAGTCCGAAATCCGGCAGGCCACATTTGGCGCGCGGCAGCTAACGGAGGCACAGCTCGGCGGCACCTACGACATGCATGCGCAGCAAATTGCTGCCGACGCGACACTTTCGGCTAAGCAGCTTGCCGGAGATATCGCAGCTGACGCGGCCGAGGTGAAGCTCACAGCGACCAAGAAATTCACGCCAACCGGCGGCAATGCATTGGACAACCTGGAAAGCAAAGTCACCGCCTCGATCGACAAGGCGCGCTTCCAGAAAGTCGCAGTTGATGCGGTCCGGTTAGATGGCGAAACCGCTGCGGGGCTAGTCACAATTCGCGAGCTGCAAATCACCCGCGCAAAAAACCGCATCACCGCCCAAGGCACTTACCGAGCCCCCCGTGATCTCGACACGCCGAGCACTGCGCCGATTGACGTGCAGTTCGAAGTAGCGGTCCCAACACTTAGCGACTTCGGAGTCGAGCTGGGCGGACAAACCCTCTCCGGCCGCATTGCTGCGCGCGGCAACGTGCAGGTCGAGAACAATGCCTATACCGGCGGTATCCAAATCGACGGCGGCGATTTCAAGATTGGCGGGTTCACCGCCCGACGGCTCGCGGGGAAGATCAACGTCGCAAACAACGTCGCCGACATTCAGCAACTCGCTCTTCAGCTCAACAACAGCGACCAACTCGCGATTGTCGGAGAGGTGGGTCTGGTTAAGCCGCACGCCTACGAGAGCGCCTTGCTCGTCGATATTAAGAGCCTCACTAGTCTCCAGCCATTGCTTGCGGTTTTCGGGGTGAAAGAACCCGTCGCTGGCGGTCTAAAGATCGATTGGAAGGGCAAAGGGGAGGCCGCAGCTAACGAACACTCCGGCGACATGAGCCTCGCCTTGCGGAAAGGGCGCTATGGAAAGCTGGACCTCACCGAGGTCACTGTGGCGGGTCTCTACGGCCCCGGATTTGGCGAGTCGACAGCTTTCCGTGCAGTGACGGGCGCAACGAGCTTCGAGGCCAGCGTTTCTTTTGCCGAAGGCAAACTTCGGATCAAAGACATCAACCTGCAGCAGGCGAAAATGCCGGTCATTTCCGGCTTCGTGGTTATACCTTTCGAGCCTGGCAATCGGGAGCAGATCATCCCGTTCGACAAACGCATCGCCGCAAACATCAACCTCAATCAACTGGATATCAGCCGCCTGCTGACCAGCTTGGGTAAAGAGTCGCCCATTACGGGCACGATCACCGCGAATCTGCTCAGCGGCGGAACGTTACTTCGTCCGACGGCGCATCTGAAGGTTGCGGCGCGCGACCTCAAAGCAAAAGCAGCCGCGAAGTTTGCCGCCGCAGAACTCGACGCCGTCGCGCATTATTCCAACAAAGAGCTGACGCTCGACAGCACGCTTCGCCAGGCGCAGATCCAGCCGCTCACGATCAAAGGGCGTGTCCCCCTGGACCTGCAAGCGACAGTGGAAAACAAGAAACTTGATCCCAACACCCCGGTTTCGCTTACGGTTAATTTGCCGCCAAGCTCGTTGGCCTTCGTATCCAACCTAACCCCGGCAGTGCGGCGCATTGATGGTACCGCGGCGATCGATGTCCGAGTCGCCGGTACTGTCGGCAAGCCAGCCCTGAGCGGCGCCGCTGTGGTGGATATTCGCTCGGCCCGGCTGACGAATGACAACGTGCCGGCGATCGGCCGCTTCAATGCCAACGTTGCATTCGCAGACGACACCTTGCGCTTTAGCCGTTTCGCTGGGGAAATCGGCGGCGGCACCTTCGATCTCGGTGGCTCGGTGAAGCTGGAGAAACTAACCGAGCCTGTCTTCGACCTGCGCTTTCAATCAGATGAAGTATTAGTCAAACGCGACGACACGGTTACGGTCCGCGTTGATACAGATGTGCGACTCGCAGGACCGCTGAAGGCGGCTAGCGCGACAGGCAACGTCTTCCTCGTGCATAGTCGCTTTTTCAAAGAGATCGATATCATGCCGATCGCACTGCCCGGTCGGCCGAAGCCGGTGCCTAAAGAGGTGCGGAAGGAGGCAAACGTCTCCTTTCCAGAGCCACCATTGCGCGACATGAAGTTCGACATCGCAATCAAGACGCGCGCTGAGGATCCCTTTCTCATCCGCGGGAACCTGGCGAACGGTGCCGCTATCATCGATCTCAAGCTCACCGGGACTGGGCTCGAGCCATTGCTCGAGGGGGCGATTCGCGTGGATCAATTCACCGCGCGTCTCCCGTTCAGTCGACTCTCCGTCTCGCGAGGGTTCATCTACTTTGCCAAAGACGCACCCTTCCAGCCAAAGCTCGATTTGCAGGCGGAGTCCACGTTACGCGACTACCTCATTCATGCCTACATCTTCGGTCCTGCGAGCGACCCGCAGGTACAACTAAGCAGCGAACCGCCACTTCCACACGCCGATATCGTCGCGCTGCTGGCCACGGGCATCACCACCGGTGAGCTCGCGGGAAATCCTAACGCTCTGGCCGGGCGGGCAGGGTTGCTCGCTCTTCAGGAGCTCTATCGCAAGACCTTCAAAAAGGGCGCCACGCCGGAACCCGATGATAACGAAGAAAACCTGCTCGACCGCTTTGAGTTCGACGCAGGCGGAACCGATACCCGCACTGGTCAGCAGGAGATCAGCGGCCGCTTTAAAGTAACGGATAAGGTCTACATCATCGGTGATGTGGACGTCGGCGGCGGATTCACTGGGCGTCTGAAATATCTCCTTCGCTTTCGCTGATGGCCACCTCCCCCGCCCCGCCATTCCTTGGTGAGAAGCTCCGGACCCACCGGATCGCTGCACCTTTGCTGGCTGCCGTCACGCTACTCGCCGCATCGCCATTTGCTCAGGCGCAGAACTTCCTCCGACGCGTCATTCCGCAAGCTGAAGCGGAAGCCGCCGGCAGCGCGTCGGTCCGGTTTGTCGGAGCTGGAGCGTTTAGCGACGAGCAGCTGCGCTCGGCGATTGCGACGCAGCTTCGGGAAGTTCAGGAGAGCGGTCTTTCACCAGCGCGCGCCGACGATTCGGCATTTTTCCTCGCCTCGTTCTATCGGAAGAACGGCTACATGCGGGTTGAAGTGGAGTATCAAATCAGCGGACAGACGCTAATCCTGGAAGTGAAGGAAGGCCAGCGCGTGCTGATCGGGGACGTTCGCTTCATCGGGAATCGAAATATCCCCGAAGCTAAACTCTACGAATATCTAATCGGCGGGACTGAGGAGCGGAACTCGCGGGAACCGGCGCAATTTCCCTACACTGAAGCGGAGCTTTCTGCCGGTGCGGATCGGATCCGTGGCTTGTATAACTACGAAGGCTTCCTGGATGCCGAAGTCGATACGGCACAGACCCAGATTACTCAAGGCGGCACACGTGCGAACGTGGTCGTGCGCGTACAGGAAAAGACGCGCTATGTCTTCGGCGAGATTCGCTTTACGGGCGGGGTGGTCTTTCCGCGAGAGGATATGCTCAAGGGATTGGGCGAGGATTACACCGGCAACTTCTCACCGACCAAGGTGAACTCGATGCAGCGCAATCTGCAGTCGTTCTACAAAGGACGAGGATATTTTCTAGCCGACGTCGATGTCGAGGCAGACTACACCAAAGCGCGAAACGGGCGCGTGCTGGTCACTTTCATCGTGAAGCCCGGCGGTCTGTATCACTTCGACGGCGTCACTCAGCGGAACGAAACGAAGGAGAAGCCGCGGCTGCGAGAAAGCTTCCTGGAGAAACGCTTCGGACATCTCTCCGGCCAGGTTTACTCGCCGGAGAAGCTCGATGAGACGTTTCGTGAGATGCTTCGCACTGGGTTGTTCAGTAATCTACGCGTCACGCCGACCCCGATCGAAGATAACAAACTCCGGCTCGATCTTACCTACGAGGAGGCCAAAGCGCGCGAGCTCGGCTTTAATATAGGCTTTGGTAGCTACGAAGGATTCATTGTCGGCTTCAGCGCGCGCGACCGGAATCTTTTCGGCAACGGGCGACCGCTCACCTTCACCGCGGAGATGTCGCAACGCGGCCTGAGCGGTGAACTGCTCTACGTCGATCCCTGGTTTCTAGACAGCCCATACTCTTTCCGGGCGCGGCTCTTTTCGGTCGCTCGAGACGAAATTGGCTACTCGCGGAATACGTATGGAGCGCGAATCGAGCTCAGCCGCCGGATTACTTCACGATACGAGGCTGGCGTCTTTCTCGAGCAGTCCGCCACGACTGTCGAAAGCCTCGGGATAGACCCGCTGGAACTCGGTCCAACGAGTTATGCACTAAGTATCGCGGGCATTACCCAGACTCTGGACTACCGCGATAATGCGTTGAATCCCGGCCGGGGCTTCGTTGCAAGCTCATCCCTCGACGCCGGTTTCGTCGCCAGCGAGATCGCCTTCACAAGAGCGACGTTGCGGCTCTCTTACTATCTGCCGATCGGCAAGACACTGCTCGCCTTCGGTGCTCGCGGGGGAATCATTTCTCCGGTGGTCGATCAGATCCCAATCGACGTGCGGTTTTTCAATGGCGGCGGCACAACAGTCCGCAGCTTTGCTGAGCGCCGGCTTGGGCCGAGGGATAAAAGCGGCAATCCGCTCGGTGGCGAGATCTACACGGTCTTCAATATAGAGTATCAGTTCCCGCTGGGAGTTGGTGGTTTGCAAGGAGCCGTTTTTGCCGACGCGGGGAGCCTCAAACACGACGTGCAGCTCGAGACTTCATATCCTGGCGGCGAGATGCGTTACGCGCTCGGGGTTGGTCTGCGTTACAAACTTCCGATTGGTCCTCTGCGACTGGACTACGGCATCAACCCTAATCCGCAGCGCGACGAAAGCTTCGGCGCGTTCCATTTTAGTTTCGGTTTCGCATTTTGAGCTACAGTTGAGTTGGCAAGGCGTTCTCTGCCTTGGAATAGCACTTGGCGAGTTCTTCCGGTCTGAGGAACAATTGACGACCCATGGACGTCCGACATCAGCCACGCCTCTCACTTGGGCGGATCCTGGCGATGACGCTTGCCATGGGCGGAGTGCACCTCGGGTTCGTTCTGCAGCTCACATTTTCAGCGGCAGGCTCTTTGGAGTTCCGGAGCGATAAACCGTCGGCGTCGGCGGCGTGGCTCGCTGGAACCGTGACAGCGCTGCTGCTTCCTCCACTCATCGGTGCCTGGAGTGACCGCACGTGGAACCGCTACGGCCGGCGGCGACCTTATCTACTCGCCGGTGCGCTGAGCTCCTCCGCTCTGCTATTTCTCCTGCCCCACGCCTCTGGACCGTGGCTGACTCTCGCCCTTCTGTGGCTGCTCGGCGCCTCGCTCCATAGCTGTGTCGTGCCGCTCCGCGCGCTAGTGGCCGATAAGGTGCCGCCTGCGCAAAGAACCTTGGGCTTTGCCGCGCATAGCTTCTTCATCGGGCTCGGCGCCGTCGCGGCAAACGCCTTGCCCGAGTGGTTGGAGCGGCTCGGCTTCACAGGACTAGCCGCCCTTGGCCTGCCGCTCGTCGCACTCTACGCGTGCACGGCTCTTCTCGTGGTCACTACCCTTGCAACTTTCCTGCTCGTGAAGGAAGAACCACCGCCTGATCTCGCGGAGTTCGCGCGGACAAGAGAACGCTGCGGCTTTCACTTCAGCTCCAGCTGGGTCGGTGCCGGTGCAATCACCGGTGCGGTGCTCGGCGCCCTGCCAAGTCTGCTCGCGGGCCTACCCCTCACCCCGTGGCACCCACTCATCGGCGCGCTCGTCGGCGCCGCCATGGGCGCAGTCCTTGGAAGCCGGGAAATCCTCTCCGCCGTCCGCGATATGCCACGAATGATGAAGCAGCTGGCGGTGGTCCAGATCTTCTCCTGGCTTGGGCTTTCCTGCATGTGGACCTTTTTCGCGCGCGCTACTGCGCAGCAGATCTTCGGCGTCACGGACGCCGAGCAACCCGGCTTCTCTGCAGGGGCGCAGTTCGCGCAGGAGACCCTTGCGTGGTATCCGCTAGCCTGCTGTGTGCTGGCGTTTTCGCTCCCCCTCGCGGCCCGCTTCACCAGCCGGCGGATGGTGCATTCCGTTGCTCTGCTCATCGGAGGCGCGAGTCTCCTCGCGACCGGCTACATTCAAGATCGTGTGCTGTGGCAATGCACGATGATCGGCGTGGGACTTGCCTGGGCATCCGTGATGGCGCTGCCGTATGCGATGCTTTCCACCGCGATTCCGCTGGATCGGGTCGGCATTTTCATGGGTCTCTTTCACCTCTTCTCCGTCGTGCCGGAGATGATCGCCATGCTGACGTTGGGGCCGTTGGCCTCACGTCTTTTCAGTGACGATCCGGTAAAGCTCGTGATGCTCGGAGGCGCTTCGCTGCTCGCCGCGGCCGTTGCGACGCAGTTCGTCGGTGAAGGTCCGCTGCTCACACCGGAATACCAAAGCGTCGCCGCGGAAGAAGGCCTGCTGACTGATTCTGGACCGACCAGCGCGTCCTAGGTGCATGCGGCGACAAAGTTATCCTGGGCGCAGTCGCAAAGCCTCGGCTCTTCGACCGTACTCCGGCTGCTGAGCTCCCATCGTTGCGCTCAGAATGGCTGCGAGGTTCAGGGCTATGCAACGCGCTCCTTGA
>DASVRY010000567.1:0-3287 GCA_036388395.1 Chthoniobacteraceae bacterium | reverse complement strand
GATCCTGCATTTGCGCAATTTGCTCAGCTCGATACATGCTGCCGAGGATAGCGCGTTCAACTCATCAGTTCAAGCAGTTCGCGTTCGTCCTGCTCCTGCCGCCACCGATTGTAGGTCATGCCTGGATCGACCGGCATCACCGTGAATCCCATGCCGCCGACGTGGATGTGAAAGCGTCCGGCATAGTTCGCGATGATCCAATCCTTGTCGTGGCAATCCTCGAGCATCTCGGCGCCCTCGAAGTGCGGCTCCCAATTATCCTGGCACGTCTCCCAAGGCACGCCGTCGATGTCCCTGTCACGCAGCCCGTAAATGCTGGCGAGGCGCGTGCGCGCCGTCGCGTAGCCGATGATCGGCCGATCGAGCGGCCGTGCCCTGTCGCTCCGCTCGACACACTCGACGCGGATGTAGCCATAAGGGCCCATCTTCACACTGAACTTCTTGCCGAGCTGGTAGCCGCGGGCGTAAGCTACCGTGCGTACCTGCCGGATCGGCTTCGAGACCGGATCGACGATGAACACGTCGCCGACTGCCATGCGCGCGAACGGCCAGCGCCACTCGCCTTGCTCGTTAGGAGTGATCAATCCTAAATCTGCCATGATTTCAGTACCTTCCAATTTGATCCACAGAACTACACGCTTCGTCGCGATTTACCCCAAGCTGCTAACCCCTCTGCAAAAACTGTTATATATATTAATCCTCTTTATACATACAACACTTTTTCTAGAGCCCCTTTGAAGGCGGGTACCTCCGTTGACGAACCGTGCCAAACCAGAGCCAAACCGTTTAGCCCGCCGTGCGGCGCCCACCGGTGGTTTAGTGAAAAATCCAAAATACCGCTTGACGCACTGAACCAATCGGTTTAAACAGGGCTCAACACCAACCGAGGAGACGAAAAATGTGGACGATCCAGAAAGACGGTTACTCCTTCCGCGCCGTTAACGAGGCTCTCGGTTTCCGCTCGATGGGCTTCACCTCGGCATCGCAGGCTGGCCTGATGATCCAGCGCAAGGCTGGCAAGGACGCTCACCGCGCCGCCGCCGAAGAGTTCCTCGCTTCACTCAAGGCCTGACCCTTCAACTCGAGGGGCGCTGCGGCGCCCTTCCTTTGAACGGCCAGACCAAAGGAGACACGACATGGAACACCTTATCGTCATGTTGCAGGATGAAGTTCAATACGCAGAGAAGCACGGCTCATCGAGCGTGCCTGTGCCAACTGAGTTAGCCAAAGCCTTGGTCGGCTTGCTTCAGACGCTCAATGCCAAGTATATTGCCGACGGGAGCCCCGAAGCATGATCCGCCGCTTCCTGCAGCGCCTGCTCGGCGCCAAACCCCGCCCCGAGGCGCCCCCGCGGCCGGTGCGCGTCTACCCTGAGATGTGCGAATGGACGGGGCTGGAGAAGTGAGTGCGCCCGTCCCTACCGCGACGCTGAAGTTCGATTTGCGAACCGACGGCGGATTCCAGCTCATTGGCGAAAAGCGGCTCACAATCGATCAGTGGATAGCCTTCTCGTCTATTTTAGAAGGGGCTCATCCTCTCCCGATGATAGCCGCGCCGGATCTGCTGGCTGCATTGCAGGTGATAGAACGCATTTGCGGTGGCGCCGCCAACAATACAATCGAGGCCGAGATCGCAGCTTGCGCGCGCAAGGCCATCGCCAAAGCAAGAGGTGAAATATGAACATCGCCCTCATCACCATCGCCGTAACCGCCGGTGTCCTGGCCGTCGTCGCGATCGGCTCATCGCTCTGGCGCATCCGCCATGAGGCGCGCGAACTGCTCCGCACCCCCGACCGGCGGCCGGTCAACGACATCGATCTGATCCGCGCCGCCATCGCCGATCTCGAGCGCGACTATCGCGAGAACGAGCGTTGACAGGTTGAACCCAAAGGTTCAGATTGAATCATCAATCGCGTGAAGCTGCCGAGAGGGCAGGGGTGCGCTGGCTTATTGAGGGACGGGCAGGATGAATGGTCTTCTTGAACTAGCCGACCGTGTGGAGGCCGCAAACGGGCCTGATCGCGAACTTGATCGGCTAGTCGCCCTTGTCATGCGAAACGGCAAGACCGGAGCCTTCTCAACTGCGGAAGCGTGGCTCAAAGCCGCTGAGCGCGAGAATTGGAACCTGCCTTACGTCACCCGCTCTCTCGATGCAGCGATGACGCTCGTGCCTGACGCTGGCTTTGGCAGCATCATCGGCGGCGTTTTCCTGGATGGGCGGCAAGGCTTTGTGGCTGTGGTGACGAAACCCACCCGCGCCGAAGCAGAAGCCGGAACGATGGCGCTCGCCCTGACGGCCGCCGCTCTTCGCGCCCGTGCTGCCTCCTCCCCATCCTCCCCATCAAAGGGCTGAGACCATGAGCATGGAAACTGAGCGCTGCGGGTATTGCGACGGGACAGGCGACGTGATCCGCGCTGACGGGGAATGGCTTGGCCCATGCCCCGAAGGTTGTCCGCTCCCCGGCACCCCTCCCGCTCCTGCCCCGATAGCGGAGAGCGTGGAAACTGTTCTGCACTACGGGCCGCGCTGTCGGGATTGCGCGGACGAAGACGGTATCTGCCCTGCGAGCGGCCTGCCTTGTGACGTTGGTTTGCGCCGGAAGGCGATCAATCACATTCTACGCGCCTTGGCCTACAACGCCGCCCTTTCCACACCGGCTGACAAGACTGTGGTGGAGGCGTTGGAAGAGGCGAGCCGGTACGCATTGCGAGCGCTTCGCCGTGACACTGATGACGCGGGCGACATGCTGTGGGAGGCAGAGCAGCGATTAGATGCCGCCCTCTCCCTTTCCCGCCGTAACCGGAATGAGGGTGGGAGGTGACCGACAACCGCAAGGATTCCATTCTCTGGTATGCCGTCTGCGGCGCCTGCGCACTGTTTATGGGCATTGCCCTGGCGGCGCAGCTGTGAGCGTCGACCGGGAAGACGGCCGCATCAGCTTCACCTGCGATGTCGGCACGTCGCCACAGTGCGAGAACGTGATCTACACGGCCGAAACCTCACCGAGCACTGCGCTGATTCTGTTACGCGCGAGAGGGTGGATGCTCAGCCGGGCGGGCGCCGGTTACATGCACAGCTGCCCGCGCTGCCCGCGGCCGCGATGAGAGGAGACGAGAAGATGAACGATATGGTGGAGCGGATGGCGCTCGCGGCGTGGATCGAATACCGCGTCGCCGAAGAGGACATGGATAGCACCGATCCTTTCGAATACAGTCGACAATCCGCGATCAGGGACTGGAACGAAAGGCCGGAGCTTTGCACTCACATCGGCGCTGACGGCTTCAGGG
>DASVRY010000566.1:0-8221 GCA_036388395.1 Chthoniobacteraceae bacterium | reverse complement strand
CTCAGGGCAGACTTCAGCAAACACGCATTTACTATGGGCAACAGCAACTCCGATCCATCCGCTTCTTCGCTTTCGAACGGCGTGGACCGCGAGAGCACGGCACCCTCATCCTTCTCGATCTCACAAGAGCCGCTGATGCACGGTGAGGCTGAAGCGGTGGTCCAAAAGTATGTCGCCGCGCCGGAAGATGACGCGACGCCGGTTGCCCACGACAGCACGGAAAGGCCTGCCTTTGAGGATCTTGGCGAGCTGCCCTCGAGCTACGAAGAGGATCGCCTGTTCCTCGTCGCCCGCGACCCACGGTGGCTTTTTAGCTATTGGGACTTCGACTGGACCCGCCAGCCCGCGAGCACGATGCGCGACGGCATTGCACGCTTCTTTCTTAAAATCGACAGCACTGCGGGTCAGCACGAGACCACGGTGGAAATCCAGCCGGAAGCCCGGAATTGGTATGTGCCGGTGGGCAAGCCCGACACGACCTACACCGCTGAGATCGGCTGCTATGCCAAGGACGGCAGCTGGATTTCGCTGGTGAAGTCGGAGCCGGCGCGCACCCCGGCCGATGAACTCGCACACGACGGTGCCAGCGCGTTCGCCACAGTGCCGATGCAGCTCAGCTTTCAACACATGGTGGAGCTCGTGGAGGAGCAGATGGCCTCTGGTGAAAGCCTGCTCGAAGCCGTCGCCCGAATCACCGGCGAAGGGCGTAAAATCGCCTTCGGTGCTGGTTCAGCCCCGGATTGGACGGACGAGCAGCGCGCACTTCTCGCCGCTCTGTTGGGACACAGCCTCGTCGACCGTATCGGCCTTGGGTCCGCAGAAATCGATCAGCTCATTCGCAAGGAACTACAGTCCAGGCTTTCCAGCGAAGGTGCCAGTGGCCTCAGCGGACACTTCATGACGTTTTCCGCCGACACTGCTCCGACGAGCCTCTTCAGCGGATCCAGCTTTGGCGTTGGCTCCAGCTGGAGCGCGCAGCCGTTCAGCACGAAGCGTGATCGCGCTTTCTTCATGCACGTGAACGCCGAGATCATCTTCTACGGCGGCACGCATCCCGATGCCACCGTCTGGATCGAGGGGAAGAAGATCCAGCTCAGCCCCGACGGCACGTTCCGCTATCACTTCACCCTGCCAGATGGAGACTTCTCGATCCCGATTGTGGCCGAGTCCGCGGATCAGGTCGAGCAACGCTCCGCCACGCTGAGCTTTGCTCGTGGAACAGCGCGCGCGGGCGAGGTCGGCAGCACAGGTCAGCCCGCCGATCTCGACCCGCTGATTGGGAAGCGGTAGGACGCCCATCGGCGCTCCAGAGGGGGTATCCCTCCCGCGATAGTTCGGCTCCTCGTGAGTTTGGGAGTGTCAGGTTATTGAATGAACGAGCTTCACCGGCCACCGAAGCGCTCCGCCAGCCAGGCTACGAGAGCTGCCTCTAATTACCTCCCGCGCCCTATAACTCCGATCCGCCCAGGCAACCATAGCGACGGGTTCGCTGGTCATACAGCGTGGGCCTACCGTCTTTCTGCACGCACCGGGCCAGCTCCGCAGCCGCGGATCTGAGGATCTAACATCCTGGACACACATGCTTCGGGCGACCATAGCCTTTGTCATCGAGGTGCTGGTCACATTGACTTTGGTGATCGTTGGGCAGTTTGGCGCCCGCTACGGCGAGGCTGAGCCTTTACACCCCGTCGCTCAGGAGTTTGCGCAAAGCCTGGCGAGTCGACTGGCACGAGAGAACCGGCGTAACCTACAGTGGAGCGATCTCACAAGCTCTCTTGCGGAGGAGCGGTTTGCAAGATTGCGGGGCAGGGGCTTCGTCCCGTCCTCTCAGCCGGAGGTGCTCGTGACGATTCGCATTAACGACGAATACGAATTCCCGATCCACACCAATGGAACCGCGGGCTGGAGGAGGCCAAATAGCGCCTCTTCAGAAGCTACATTACCGAATCGTTGAACAATGATCAGCCGATAAGCAGCGTGCGCTGCGCCGACCGCTGCACCCCAGAGTTTAGCTTTAAGCCGGTGGCTTTACGAAGACGCCGATCAGCGGCCGCGGCGAGGCTTTCGGGGTCTGGAAATCGCTCACAAAACCTTGAGCCGTGCGGATTTCCACGTGGCCAGCCCCGCGGCCGCCATACACGAGCACTGAGCCGAGTGGCGCCTTGTATGGATCAGTCACCTTGATCCGCTTGAACCCGTAGCTCTTCTGCAACTCCACCGCGGCCTGCTTGGCATAGGCCGTTTTCGGGTAGGAATCAATCGTCCTCGAGGCGAGGAGTGCCGTCTTCACGTAACGCCAGCAGCGGCTGGTCGACTTCTTCCGCGCGCGATCCGCCGCGATCTCAGCGGCTTTGATCATCCGCTTGTCGTAACGGAACTTACCGGCCTGTGGGCCGAAGATGGACAGTTTGCTCGTATCGAGCTTCTGCGCTGCTTTGGGGTTGTAGAGCGATTCGTTGCCCGTGGCAGAGGCTGCCACGCCGGAGATCAGGAGAGCGGCAACGGCGAGGAGAGAGCGAAAGGGGGTCGTCATTTGCTTCAAGTGGCAGGCGGCGCGCAGGTTAGCGGAGGAGACCAGAGGGTCAACTCACATTTGAGCGTCGTTGCTTCTCACTCCTGAATAGCAGATTCGCGGCCACGAAAGGAAAGCGCGTCATTTTTGCAAAAATGAGGGAGTCAGGCCAAACTGCGGCAAAAGGCTTGCACCCGCGGATGAGCGGATAAGCTGCGCTGGTGAATCTCGCCACGCCTCTTCGTGAGCTCGACTGGCTGCCGGCCCAGCGCGTCCGGCAGCTGGAACGCTTCGGCCTTGATACGGTCGAGGCGCTGCTCACGCATTTCCCAAAGCGGTACGAGGACCGCACGCGGTTCGACCGATTTCCTACCGGCGAGAGCGATGCCCCGGTTTGCGTCTGCGGCTTCTTGAAGAAAACGAGCATCCGGCGGATCCGCGCTGGGCAGAAGATGTTCGATGCAATCCTGGAGGAGGAGAATGCCCACGCACTGAGCCAGCCGCTCGTCTGTCGCTGGTTCAATGCCCATTGGATCGAGAAGGTGATCGCCACGGGTCAGCGGCTCGTGGTTTACGGAAAGCCGAAGCGCAGCGGCGCACAGATCGTGATGGCGCATCCGGAGCTCGAGGTCGTGGAGGAGGATGCCGAGGAGTCGATTCACCTCGAGCGGATCGCTCCGATCCACCGCGCCACCGAAGGGCTCTCGGCCCGCATTCTCCGTCGGATCGTCTGGGACGTTTTGCAGCGGATCGAGCCTGAGGCGATTGAGTCCGCGATTCCGCATTCGCTCAATGCCATGCCGCGCGGCGAGGCGCTACGCCAGATCCATTTCCCGGACTCGAAGGAGGCGCTGGAGAAAGCGCGGCGCCATCTCGTGCTCACGGAGTTCTTCGCGATGCAGCTCTGCGTCGCGGCGAAGCGCGCCGAGCAGAAGGCGCTGCCGGGAGCGGTGCACGCCGGCTCGGATCGCCTCGTGCGCGCGCTGCATGCGAGTCTGCCGTTCCCGCTCACCGCTGCCCAGCAACGGAGCATTGCCGAAATTCAGGCGGACCTCGCTGCGCCACGAGCGATGAACCGGCTGCTCCACGGCGACGTCGGTTCCGGAAAGACGCTCGTCGCCATGAGCGCGATGCTCCTCACCGTCGAAGCTGGCTACCAGGCCGCGCTGATGGCGCCGACGCAGATCCTCGCTGAGCAGCATTATCTCAACTTTCAGCGGCTGCTCGAGCCGCTCGGCATCCGCCTCGCGCTGCGCACTGGCTCTCGCAAGGAGGACAGCACGCTGCCGCTCTTCGCGAACGCCGCAGGTCCGGGGAGCGCACTCGTCTCGAGTGCTGGTGACGGCGTCCCGCCGGCACGAACTTCAAACAACATCGCCACCGGCTCGGCGCATTACACAAAACGTCGACTCCCACATTTCGAAAAGCCGTGGGCGATCTATGCCGTCACCATCTCCACCAAAGGGAGGAAGGACCTGTCCGCGGCAGCGCGATCCGTCGTGCTGAACGCCCTGCTACACTTTCATAACATCCGCTACGAACTCTTCGCGGCGTGCGTGATGCCGGATCACGTGCACTTTATCCTTCAGCCGTGGGTGAAGATCGGCAGCGCGGATGACGAGATCACGTTTTGGTCTCTTTCGGAACTGCTCCGCTCGATCAAAAGCTTCACCGCACACGAGATCACAAAACTCACCGAGGATGCCGGCGCGGTGTGGGAGAAGGAGAGCTTTGATCGGTTCATCCGATCGGATGCAGACCTCGCCGAGAAGTTTCAATACATCCTCCGCAACCCATGGGACTCCGGGCTTGCTGCGCAAGGAGAGGATTACCGGTGGCTATGGGCGGCGGGGGATCCACTGGCTCTTCCCCGGAGCGAAGCGGCAGGAAGTTCGTCTCCGCGGGACGCGGCGACCAGCACTCGGGACGAGTGCGCTCCCCGGAGCTTACCGTCGCCGCTCGCCACAGATGCCCCGCAGATCCTCATCGGCACGCACGCGTTGCTCTACGAAGGCGCGGGAGTCGAACGGCTCGGGCTCGCCGTAATCGACGAACAGCACAAATTCGGCGTGATGCAGCGCGCGCGGCTCCGCGAGCAAGGCGGCGCGCCCGACGTGCTCGTGATGACCGCCACGCCTATCCCGCGCACGATTACCATGACACTTTACGGCGATCTCGACGTGAGCACGCTCGACGAACTTCCCGCGAATCGCGGCAAGATCATCACTGCCGCTCGCGACGCCTCAAAGCTCCCAGACGCGGTTGAGTTTCTCCGCAAACAACTCACCGCTGGCCGGCAGGCCTATATCGTCTACCCGCTCATCGACGAGTCGGAGAAGCTCGAGGCGAAAGCGGCCGCAGCGGAGTTTGAAAAATGGCGCACCCTGCTCGCGCCGCAGAAATGTGAGCTGCTCCACGGGCGCATCCCGCCGGAGGAAAAGGACGCGATCATGGAGCGCTTCCGCCGCGGCGAAACGCACGCATTGATCGCCACCACCGTAATCGAAGTCGGCATCGATGTGCCGAACGCCAACATCATGCTCATTGAAAATGCGGAGCGCTTCGGCCTCGCGCAGCTTCACCAGCTCCGCGGCCGAATTGGTCGCGGCGAGCACAAGAGCTACTGCATCCTTCTGCGCTCCAAAGGCACCGACGCGGAGTCACAGGAAAAGCTCCGCGTGCTCGAGGAAACATCTGACGGCTTCAAGATCGCAGAGGCAGATCTGCAACTGCGCGGCCCGGGCGACATTCTCGGGACCGCCCAAAGCGGACTCCCACCGCTCAAGATCGGCAACCTGCTTGCCGATCAAGATTTGATGAAACTCGCGCGCAACGCAGCGTTTCTCCTCTTCGAACGTGACCCGCAGCTCGAAAATCCGGAGAACCGGCGCTATCGGCAGATCCTCCAGGAAACGCGCAAGCTCATGCTTTCGCAAGTGAGCTGAACGCCGGCGCTCAGCTCAGGAGCCCGGCAGGTGCGGCGGCCCTCGGAGCTGACTTACGATCTACGCGCTGGGCCGCTGCGGCATGAAGTCCTCAACAAACTGCCTGATCACGCCGCTCAAGGAGGCGTCGGAGGTCATCCCCAAACTAGGGACTCGAGTCGCATCAGTGCCGACCGGCCATCCAGAAACAATCTTCCGAATCCGCTCGTCCGGGACGTCGATGATCGTGCCAAGCGTGATACCGAGTTCGCCGGCTACCTGTTCAAGCGTGGCGATCATCTCGTTCACCGTGTATTGCGTGCTCGGCAGCGTGACGCTCCGGTCATCGCCGAGAAGCTCTCCGTCCACCTCGAGCAACCGGATGAAGCAATCAACGACCTGGGTGTAGCCGAGCAAAGGCACGACCTGCTCGCGATTGACTGGTAGCTCGACATCCTGGCCATTCAGCGGTTCCCGGAAGATGGAACTCGCGAAGCTAGAAGCCGCTGAGTTCGGCTTGCCGGGGCGGATAAAAATGGTCGGCAGCCGAGCTGCTCGGCCATCGAAGAAGCCTTTGCGGGAGTAGTCGTTGATCATCAACTCTCCGATCAGCTTCGTCATGCCGTAGGTCGTCTGCGGGATCTGCTTCGTCGTGTCCGAGACGACGGGCTTCATCGGATGGCCTCCGAAAGTTGCGAGGCTGCTTGCGAGAACGACTCTAGGCATGCGACCCGTTTCGCGGCACGCTTCGAAGAGGTGCCGCGTGCCGTCGAGATTCACCCGGATCGCGAGGTCGAAATCGCGCTCGCCATCGCCGCTGATCACCGAGGCGAGGTGAAACACGGCGAACTCTTCATCGGGGAGCAGCGCGGTCACAAAGTCTCGCCCACTCACGTCGCCCTCGATGAAGCGCACCTCAGGACCGCCGGCAGCGAAGCCGTTCCTAACCAACTCCGGGATGTGAATATCCGCCAGCGTGATCTGCGTAATCTGGCGCGGGGTAGTTTCGGGATGCAGCATCACGGTGCCGCGGCGGTGAAGTTCGAGCGCAAGTCGGCTTCCAATGAAGCCCCCGCCGCCAGTGATGATCAGCTGCATATGTTGTTATCTAAATGATTGGATGAAAGGTCCCCGCACTGCTGAGCCGCGAAGGACATGTCGTCATGGTGCGATCAGCGTAGCGACGAGTAGAGTGAAGCCGAGGCCGAAGAGGCCGATCAGCGTCTCGACCACCGTCCAGGTGCGCAACGTCTGCGAAACCGTCATGCCGAGCACGTCCTTGACGATCCAGAAGGCACCATCGTTGAGGTGCGAGAGGAAGAGCGACCCGCACCCCACCGAGATGACCAGCAGCTCGCGATTGATCGTCGGATCTGCCAGCACCAGCGGTGCGAGGATCCCCGATGCGGTCGTGATCGCGACTGTGGCCGAACCGGTAGCTACTCGGATGAATGCTGCGATCATCCAGCCATAAAGAAGCGGAGGAAAATGCAGGGCCGTGGCGATCTCGCCGAGCGCGTTCGCCGCCCCCGTCTCGCGAAGGACACGGGCGAAGCCGCCCCCAGCGCCCACGATTAAGAGCGTCATCCCGATGCTCGCCACGCTCTGCTCGGTAAACTTCAACACCTCGGCGCGGCCGCCGGGGCGTCCGCGGATGCACACCACTCCCGCCGCCAGACAGGCGAGCGTCATCGCGACCACGGGGTGCCCGATGAATCGCATCACCTCTCGGGCCGGGTGCTCCGCGAGGACCGGCAACTCCGACAACGTCGCCAGCAGCATCAAGACGATCGGCATCAAGATGATCGAGAAAGTGACGCCGAAGCTGGGAGTCGGCGCATCCGTGGACGGAGCCGTAGCCAGCTCGGGCACTGGGACGGTGATGCGTCCGGTGAGCAGGCGGGCAAAGATAGGACCCGCGACCGCCGCGGTCGGAAGGCCGATCAAAAACCCGTAGCCGATCACCTTGCCGAGGTCCGCCTTGAGCATGTCGATAGCTACCACCGGGCCCGGGTGCGGCGGCATGAGCCCGTGCATCACGGAAAGGATGGCCAGCAACGGCAAGGCGAGATGCAGGAAGGGTCGCTTTGATTCCCGCGCGAGCGAGAGCAGAATGGGAAGGAGCATCAGGAGCCCCACGGCAAACCACGTCACGAAACCGACCGCGATGCCGAGCGCAACAATGCACCAGCCGACGCGCTTCGGTCCGAAGAACGCGTTGAAGCGCTCCGCCAGCACTCGCGCGCCGCCAGACTCGGCAAGCAGCTTCCCAAGGATCGCGCCGAGCGCAATCACCGCCGCGACTCCGCCCATGGTTGCGCCGAGCCCTTCTTGGAAGACCTTGAGCGTCGTGAGAGCAGGGAGGCCAGTCGCCATCCCCATGAGCAGCGCACTGATCATCAGCGCGAGAAAGGCATTCACCTTCGCCCACGTCACGAGCAGCACGAGGCAGATCACGGCGCCGACGGTCAGGAGCAGGAGTTCAGTAGTCGGCTGCATCTACGTGAGTTTGGGGGATAAAATGCTACGCCTGCCGCGTCCAGGGTTACCGAAGTTCCTCAGTGCGCCTTGAGTGCGTGGCTCGTCATCTCGTAATGGCGGTAGAGCCCCGAATGATCAAGCTCGCCGAGCCCCGCATTGATCATTGCCTGCCACAGCTCGCGATTCGCCTCGAGGATTGGGAGACGCAGTCCAGCGGCGCCTGCCACCCGTATCGCTTCGAGGACATCTTTGAGCTGGTTGACCGCGGTTCCACCCGGCGTGAATTCTCCTGCGACCATCCGCT
>DASVRY010000565.1:0-3857 GCA_036388395.1 Chthoniobacteraceae bacterium | reverse complement strand
CAAATTCTCCTCTCTCCAGAACATGGCGGCCAGTCCGTGCACGGAGGCACCCCAAGTTCAGCCGAAGAAGAGATTGCCGACGGGCTCGGCGAGACCTTCATCGGCCACGGGAAAGTGCCTGGGACCGGCGACCCTGGAGTCCCCGGAAGCAAGACGAACCCATTGGGCCAGAACGCCGAACCAACTGGCGAGATGGAAGGCGAGGAAGACCCGAACCTGCAGCGGCCAGGCGGCAAGAACGAGACCAACGTCCGGCCATGAACAAGCTCCTATTTCTGAGCTTCACAGCCGCTGTCGCTCTAGCTGGATGCGATACCGGCACCACCGACACCCTCGATCCCAAGTTCAAGGACAAGGCTCCAGAACAGATTAAGATGAGCGAGTCGGGGCCGGCTCCAGAGAACCTGCGGACGGGAACGCCAACGCCGTCCTCGAAGTAGGTGGCGGGCTACGCGCGGTCTGCGCATGAGCAGGGTGCCTGCGGCGCTGAGCCGAGGCTTTGCGAGACAGCCGAGCGGGCGGAGGTGGGGAGGCAACTGATACTTCGAACGTCCAACGTCGAACGCTCAACATCGAAGTCCGGAGCTGTCCGGCCACCCGTTGCTGAACCAAAATCTGCGCGAGCGGTCACGGCTGAGTCTCTAGCAAGGGCGGCGGCAATCAACCCCCGCGTTACCGCTAGCGCCTACTTCGATGTTTGATGTGAAAATCGAGGTTCGCCTCCGCACCTTGAGCTCCATCAGAACATCGTTAGTCACGCAGCCTCAGGACAATTCACGCATTCTCGACACCGGCCGAGATCCCGCGCGGGCTGAGCGGCGCTTCTGCTGGCCCGGCGAAGACTTCACCAGTCGGATGAAAACGTGAACCGTGGCACGGGCAGTCCCAGCTCCGTTCCGCCTGATTCCACCCGACGATGCAGCCGAGGTGCGGACAGGTCGCAGAACTGGCGCTCACCTTCCCCGCTTCGTCTCTGTAGACCGCGAGCTTTTCCCCGTTTATCCGGAGGAGCTTTCCCTCGCCATTCGCCACCTCGGAAAGCGTGTGTCCTTCGCTCCGCTTGAGCCGGTCCTTCACCATGTAGTACGGGTAGTCCTTGTTCTCCTTCACATAATCCCACGCGCCGGCCGCCTTCTTCCTCTCGGGCGCGAAGAGTTCCTGCCATGGGTTGCTTACGCCCAATACCCAATCCCGCGCCATCATGCCGCCGAGCGTGCCAAGTGTCGTCCCATTACCCGAGTAGCCGGTGGAAATGAACTGCCCCTCAGTGATCTCCCCGATGAACGGGAGACCGTCGGGCGTCTCGATGACCTGGCCGGTCCATCGATCGGCGATCACTGCCTGCGGTGCAAAGCTGCGCAGCGTCTCGAAGAGCTGGCGGAACGGCTCGTCGGTGTCGGACTCCTGGCCCGTCTTGTGATCGCAGCCGCCGAAGATCACGTAGTCGTCGCCGTCCCGGCGATCCACGCGTAAGTAGTAGTAAGGATCCGACGTATCCCAGAAGGCAGCTTCGGGCAAGGTCCCCAGGGGCAGGCGTACGCCGATCGCATAGGTGCTGTAAGGCGCCAGCTTCGTCTGGAAGAGAGTGTTACGCGCGGCGTCCACGTAGCCTTGCAGCGGATAGTGCGTGGCCAACACAAGGTGCGTGAAGCTGATCTCGCGGCCATTCACCACCGCCCGCCGCGGCGACTCGAGGAACTTGTCTACAGGTGCTTTTTCGTAAACATGGCTGCCTTCCCCAGGAATCTGCGCAACCAGGCCGGCGAGGTATTTCCGCGGATGGAAAAGGAGCTGATTGGCAAAGCGCACGCCGGGCAGTGGCAGGATGGTGATTGAATCAAGGTAACCCGCGTCGAAGCCGAACTCCTGCGCAAGATGCGCATCCTCCTGCAAAGACTCCCTCTCCCGGTCCGCATTGCCGCCGATCGCTGCGTGGAGGTATCCGGGCACTCGGCGCAACTCGCAGTCGATCCGCTCCGCACAGACATTCTGCGCGATCTGCTCCATCGCCGCAGCATTCGCATCCCAAAAAGCTTGCGCGTGATCACGACCGAGCTGATTGACCAGCTCGCTGAGTCGCAGATCGGTGACGTGCGTCACGTGCGCTGTGGTGTGTCCGGTGTCGCGGACGGCGAGCTCTTCCCGCTCGACCAAGGCGACCGTCTTTCCAGCTTTCTTCAAAAGGTAGGCTGCGGTAATGCCGGTGATCCCTCCCCCAACAACGAGCACGTCCACGTGAAGATTCTCAGTCAACGGAAGGAAATGCGGAAGCTCCGCGGAGTTGATCCAGAAAGGAGTCGTATCCATGAACGCTGCATCGGTCCCGCGTGGAGAGGCGGTTGCTTCCGGCAGCTACCGGCTGGTTGCTCATGCATACACCTGTCTCGCCGGACGTCGAACATCCCTCGTTCAACCTCCAACTGCGAAGGCAGACCGCGCGGCTCGGGATCCGAGCCTTCTGCGGTTCCGTGATCTCCACATCCTCAACGCGATGCGTTCCTCAGAGTCAGCCCCAGCCGCCTTGCGCTCTGCCCGCGATCTAGTGGAGATTCGACCAGCGATGCGCATCCTGCCCTTCCCTGCCCTACAGCACTGACGCGGAATGCAGTGGGCGATCCTCATCTTCGGATATGTCCTGAGTTGCGCGGCGATCCCGCACCTTTTGCTCTCGAAAAAGCGGCCTGCATCGACTCTCGCGTGGTTCTGGGCAATCCTGCTTTTCCCCTACCTCGGCTCGATTGCTTATGCCTTGCTCGGAGCTGACCGCATGAGTCGCCGCCGGCTGCGGCGGATCGCCAAAATGAACTTTTTGAAGCATGGCGAGTCCCTCAGTTCGGCCCAGAAGCTCTCCGAGGAGACACCTGCCGCGCGTGGCCTGCTGCGCGCGATGGCGAACATCAACCAGATCCCGCCTTCCACCGCCACGAGCCTGCGGCTGCTGATCGGTGCAGCCGAATTCTACCCCGCCCTCAAGCAGCGCATCGCGGAGGCCAGGCACCACATCCACATCGAAATATTCATCTGGCGCGCCGATGAATACGGGCGGGAATTTCTCGATGCGCTCGTCGCTGCCGCACGCCGTGGGGTGGAAGTGCGCCTGCTCCTTGATCAGCTCGGTTGCTTTGGCGTAGGCCGCGGGTTTTTCCAGCCGCTCATCGATGCAGGTGGCCAATTTTCGTGGTTTTACTCGTACCGATTTTGGAAGCACTCCCGCTTCATCAATCTAAGGAACCATCGCAAGCTGCAGATCATCGATGGCGTTCACGCGTTTGTGGGAGGGATGAATATTGGACGTGAATACGCGGGCAAAGATCCGGACCTCGGCATCTGGCGCGACACGCAGATCGAGGCTTGCGGCAATGTTGTCACGTTCCTTCAGGAGACCTTTGCTACGGACTGGTTCTTTGCAACTGAGGAGAAGCTCGTCTCGGACGACTATTACCCCGAGGCGACAGCGGGAGCTGGGCATCCATGCCAGGTGATCGCTGGCGGGCCAGATTCACCCCGTGAACCGGTGCCTAAATCGCTACTTGCACTGCTGAACTTCGCCACGGAGCGACTCTGGATCGCGACCGGATACTTCGCGCCCGATGTGCTGCTGCTCTCGGCGTTACAAGTTTGCGCGGCGCGGGGTGTGGATGTGCGTGTACTGGTTTCCGAGAAATCCGATCACCCTTATCTGGTGCAGATCGGCCGTTCGTATTACGAGGATCTGCTGCGATTTGGGGTGCGCGTTTTCGAGTATTCGAAAGGCGTGAATCATTCCAAAGCGATGATGATCGACAGCGAGTGGATGATGATCGGCTCGGCGAACTCCGACAACCGATCGATGCGGCTGAACTTTGAGCTAAACCTAC